>JARLIV010000106.1 GCA_031291555.1 Methylovirgula sp.
GCGACCAGCGCCAGGCGATCCGAGACATAAGGCAGAGGCTTGATCGCCCGCAGCCGCTCGAGCGCATGCGTCGCATCGGTGAGGCTGATCTCGCGCCCCCCGTCCGAAGCTGCGACAAGGCCGACAAGCTGGCCACGCCGCGCCGCGGCTTCGATGCGTTCTTCGGCGGCCGCCTGGCGGACATCCCAGTTCGGCGCCGCCGGCCAGCCGTCGTCGATCACGATCAGCAGCGGCGCCTTGCCGCCTGTCCCCGCAGGCAATGGGTTAAGTACCGGCCCCGCCATGGCGAGGATGATCGCGCCGGCAATGACGAGCCGCAGCGCCAGCAGCCACCAGGGCGTGCGGGCGGCGGTCTCGTCCTGCGGGCGCAGATCGAGAATGAGACGCAGCGGCGGAAACGGCACGCGCCGCGGGTGCGGCGGCGTCACCCGCAGCAGGTAATAGAGCACCGGCAGGCCGGCGAGCGCGGCGAGGACCAGCGGAAAGGTGAAGGCGAGCGGCAGGCCCAGCATCAGCGCGCCGTCCCCGGATTGTCGGTCTCAAGCCGCATCCGCAGCGCCAGCAGCGCCTCGGAGGCCGGACGGTCGGTCCGATGCGGCAGGAAACTCCAGCCTCTCTGCCGCGCCGCCTGTTTCACCGCCTCGCGATGCGCGGCGAGCCGGGCGATATAGTCACGGCGAAAACTTTCCGCCTGCCCAACCCGCAGGCGGGCGGCGGAATCGACGTCCAGGAATTCCGTATGGCCGGTGAAGGGAAAGGTCTCCTCCGCGGGATCGGCGATCTGCACAAGATGCCCGTGCGCGCCGCGAGCGGCGAGCATCTTGATCCGCGCCGCGAGCACCGCAGGTTCGGTCAGAAAATCCGAGATGAGCACCGCATGCGTGCGCGGCGGCAGAACGATATTGGCGGGCAATTCCGCCGGCATATAACCTGGCGCGCGCTCCTCGATCAGCATGGCCTCGACGAAATGGGCGACGATGCCGCGCGTGGCGAGCGGCCGCGTCAAGCCCAGAAGGCTCACCCGCTCGCCACCGCGCACGAGAAGATCGGCCGCGGCGAGGCCCAGGACGAGCGCCCGGTCGATCTTCGACTGGCGCGCGAGCGAGGATATGAAGCCCATCGAGGGGGAGCGGTCGATCCAGATCGCGACCGTATGCGCCGTCTCCCATTCGCGCTCGCGGATATAGAGGCGATCGTCGCGGGCCGAGCGGCGCCAATCGATGCCCGCCGCCGATTCGCCCGGCACGAAGGGCCGGAACTGCCAGAACGTCTCGCCGATGCCGGCGCGGCGGCGGCCATGCACGCCATGCACCACGCTGGAGGCGACCTCCTTCGCCGCGACAATTAGATTGGGCAGCTTGTCGGCAAGGGCCAGCGCGCGGCTTTCGGTGGCGGCGGAAACCTGCTGCTCTGAACGTTCAAGCAGGCGGACATCGCTCATCGTCAGCCGAGCTTCCGCGTCAGCTTGGCGATGATGCCGGGCACCGTCTCGCCCTCGGCGCGGGCGGCGAAAGTCAGCGCCATGCGATGTTTCAGCACCGGCTCCGCCAGCGCGACGATGTCGCTGATCGAAGGCGACAGGCGCCCGTCAACGAGGGCGCGCGCCCGGCTCGCGAGCATCAGGGATTGCGCGGCGCGCGGTCCCGGCCCCCAGGCGATATGCTGGGTGATCGCGGCATTGCCCTCGCCCGGACGGGCGGAGCGGACGAGATCGAGAATCGCCTCGACGACCTGTTCGCCGACCGGCAGACGCCGCACAAGACGCTGGGTCGCGAGCAGATCCTCCGTCGTCATCGCCTGACGCGCCTCTTGCTCCTTGTCGCCGGTGGTTTCGATCAGGATCTGCTTTTCCGCCGCCCGATCCGGATAGGGCACGTCGATCTGCATCAGGAAGCGGTCGAGCTGCGCTTCGGGCAGAGGATAAGTGCCCTCCTGCTCCAAAGGATTCTGCGTCGCCAGAACATGGAAGGGCTCAGGCAGATCGTGCCGCTCGCCGGCGACGGAGACATGATGCTCCTGCATCGCCTGAAGCAGCGCCGATTGCGTGCGCGGGCTGGCGCGGTTGATCTCGTCCGCCATCAGCAATTGCGCGAAGATCGGCCCCGGCACGAAGCGGAAGCTGCGGCGGCGGTCGGCCGTCTCCTCCAGCACTTCGGAGCCGAGAATGTCAGCCGGCATGAGATCGGGCGTGAATTGTACGCGGCGCGCATTGAGGCCGAGAACCTTGCCGAGGGTTTCGACCAGTTTGGTCTTGGCGAGGCCCGGCACGCCGACAAGCAGGCCGTGGCCGCCGGCGAGCAAAGTGACCAGCGCCTCCTCGATGACCGTTTCCTGGCCGAAAATGACCGTGCCGAGTGCGGCGCGCGCCGCGGCGATACGCTCGAGCGCGGCCTCGGCTGCGCGGGTTACGGCCGCTTCGAGAGATGTCGTATTCGCTTCCGCCATTGCGATTTCGCCTCACATCATGGGAACAGCCATCTTGGACCAGTTTGTGATGCAAAGCCACAAGGACGGTCTGCAACGGTCAATGCCTGTCCCATTGCATTATCATCGGAAAAATTTGTGGCAGCACAATGCCGTAGCTCACGCTCTTCGCTTGATTGATGAGGGCGTGCGCGGGCCGCGAGGCGCCGTGCCTCGCAATGTCACCGCAATTGGCACATCGGGCACCGCAGAGCCTTTAGCGGCGCTTAGCTCCCGCTGCTTTTCGAAGCAGGCGGCACAACATCGCTGGAGAACGCGTTGCGCGCCGCATTGCTGATCGTCTCCGCCGCTTTTTCAGCCGCCTCGAAAGCCGAGCGGGTGATTTCCTGGCTCACCTTGAGGCTCGCCAAGGTTGCCACATTGCTCGCTTCGATAGCCTGATCCAAGCTCGTCGTCGCCGGTGGGCTTGCCACCTCGGCCGGCGCCGGGGATGCGGCCGGCGCGCCCTGGGCGCCCTCGCCGATGCCGTTGCGAAGATCCGCAAGGCGCGAACCCATCAGCCGGACGTTTTCGTTGAACGCCTCGAACATGGCGGCCATGAATTTCGTCTGGATCGAGACCAGATCTTCAACGGTGCGCGCGCCGCGCAAATCCTCGACGAGCTTGGCATTGCGCTCGAAATTCGCGGCCGAAATATTGCTGATATCCTCGGCGAGCAGTTGCAGGCTCTTTGCCGCCACCGAATAGCCGCCGACCGGCCAGTCCAACGGCAGGGCCGTCTTCGATCTGCGTTCGTGAATTTCCATGGCGTCCTCCGTTCCGCGGCTACGCAAACTCCGCCGTCCGCTTTTTCCGGAGAACTTAGCGCATCGCGCTGCCGAGATCGACAATTAGTTCCGGGGATCGCTAACGCCGCATTAGGCCGAGGACCAGGGACACGATCAGCAGGACGATCGCGATCCAGAACAGCACATGCGCGATCTGCGCCGCCACGCCCGCAAGGCCGCCGAAGCCGAGCACGCCCGCGACGATGGCGACCACGAGAAAAACCAAGGCCCAATACAGCATATTGCCGAAGTTCATGGCACTCTCCTCTGCCGAAGCGTCAACAGCAGCGGGCGCCAAGGGTTCCATGATCTGGCAGAGATCCAGCCTCGTCAGGCAGCATCCGCGGTTTGCTGCAATGCCGCGGCGATGGCGCCCAGCGCCGCCCCTGCACTGCTGCCATCCGGACCACCGGCCTGGGCGAGATCGCGCCGGCCGCCGCCGCCCTTGCCGCCGAGTTGCGCCGCCGCGATGCGCACCAGCGTCACGGCGTCGAAGCGCGAGGTGAGATCGTCCGTCACGCCGACGACGACACCGGCCTTGCCCTCCGCATCAACCCCGACGATGGCGACGACGCCCGACCCGAGATTCTGCTTCGCCTCGTCGGCCAGCGACTTCAGATCCTTCATCTCGATACCGGCGACTTCCTTGCGGAAGAATTTGACTCCGCCGATCTCCTCGACCGCGGCTTGCGCCGCGCCGCCGCCCATCGCCAGGCGCTTGCGCGCCTCGCTCAATTCGCGATCGAGCTTGCGCCGCTCCTCGAGCACATGGGCGAGGCGCGTGGCCGCCTCATCCTCCGGCGCTTTGAGCAGATGTGCGAGTTCCTGGAAGCGATGCGCTTGCGCGTTGAGATGCTGGCGCGCGGCAAGACCCGTCTTCGCCTCAATGCGGCGCACGCCCGCGGCGACGGGAGATTCGGCCACGATCGAAATGAGGCCGATATCGCCGGTGCGGCGCACATGCGTGCCACCGCAGAGCTCGATGGAGAAAGCGGCATTGGCGCGCGCGCCATCGACCGTCTCCAACGCATCGCCCATTGAGACGACCCGGACCTGCTCGCCATATTTCTCGCCGAACAACGCGCGGGCGCCGGACTCGATCGCCTGGTTCACATCCATCAGCCGCGTTTCGACCGGCGCATTCTGCAGCACAACGCGATTGGCGATGTCCTCGACCTCGGCCAACTCTTCCGGCGAAATGGGCTTGGGGTGGGCGAAATCGAAGCGCAGCCGGTCCGGGGCGACGAGCGAGCCCTTCTGCGCGACATGATCGCCGAGAACCTGGCGCAGCGACTCGTGCAGCAGATGCGTCGCCGAATGATTGGCCCTTATTGCGCCGCGGCGGGCGTGATCGACGGCGAGTTCGACCGGGAGACCGACCGTCGCAAGACCGCTTTCGACGACGCCATCATGGACGAAAAGATCGCCGAGCTTTTTCTGCGTATTGGTCACGCGGAAGCTCAGGTTCTGCGCGCGGACGAAGCCGGTATCGCCGACCTGGCCGCCTGATTCGCCATAGAACGGGGTCTGGTTGAGGATCACCTGGCCGGTGTCGCCCGCGCTAAGCCGCTCGACCTCGCGGCCGTCCTTGAGCAAAGCGACGATAACGCCCTCTGCTGTTTCGGTCGCATAGCCGAGGAAGTCCGTCGCGCCGACGCGCTCCTTGAGCCCGAACCAGATCGATTCGGTCGCCGCCTCGCCGGACCCGGCCCAGGCCTTGCGCGCCTCCCTCCGCTGCAACGCCATCGACGCGTTGAACCCCTCGACATCGACGCCGATGCCCCGGCCGCGCAGCGCATCCTGCGTCAGATCGAGCGGAAAGCCATAGGTGTCATAGAGTTTGAACGCGGTCGCGCCAGCGAGAACCCCGCCCGCCCGCAGAGCGCGCGTCTCCTCTTCAAGGATTGCAAGACCCCGCGATAAAGTATTGAGAAACCGCGTCTCTTCGAGCCGCAGGGTTTCGACGATCAGCGCCTGCGCTCGCACCAGCTCCGGATAGGCCTGCCCCATCTCGCGCACCAGAACCGGCACGAGCTGCCACATCAACGGCTCGCGCGCACCGAGAAGCTGGGCGTGGCGCATGGCGCGGCGCATGATCCGGCGCAGGACATAGCCGCGCCCCTCGTTCGACGGCAGAACGCCGTCGGCGACAAGAAAGACGGAGGAGCGTAGATGATCGGCGATGACGCGATGGCTCGCCTTCTGCGGTCCATCGGGATCAACCCCCGTCGCCTGGGCGACGGCGAGCACCAGGGCGCGCATCAGATCGATATCGAAAATCGACGGCACATCCTGCAGCAAGGTCGAAATACGTTCGAGCCCCATGCCGGTGTCGATCGACGGTCGCGGCAGCTCTACCCGCTCACCCGGCGCGATCTGCTCATATTGCATGAAGACGAGATTCCAGAATTCCAGAAACCGATCACCGTCCTCATCCGGACTGCCGGGCGGTCCGCCGGCAAATTTCTCGCCCCGGTCGAAAAAGATCTCCGAGCACGGGCCGCATGGGCCGGTGTCGCCCATCTGCCAGAAATTATCGGAGCCCGCGATCCGGATGATCTTCGAATCCGGAAAGCCGGCGATCTTCTTCCAGAGAGCGAAAGCCTCGTCGTCGGTATGATAGACGGTGACGAGCAGCTTCTCCTTGGGAAGTTGGAGGACTTGCGTGATGAAGGTCCAGGCAAGCTCGATCGCCTCGGCTTTGAAATAATCGCCGAAGGAAAAATTGCCGAGCATTTCGAAGAACGTGGCGTGGCGTGCCGTATAGCCGACATTGTCGAGGTCATTGTGCTTGCCGCCGGCGCGGACGCATTTCTGCGCCGTCGCGGCGCGCGTATAGGGCCGCTTCTCGACGCCGGTGAAGACGTTCTTGAACTGCACCATCCCCGCATTGGTGAACATCAGCGTCGGATCGTTGCGGGGGACGAGCGGCGAGGACGCGACAATCTCATGCCCGCGATGGCCGAAATAGTCGAGAAACGCGGTCCTGATCTCGTTGACGCCGTTCATCTTCTGCATCCATACGCGCGGCGATAAACGCCCGCGACTATCCAGCGGGAAGGGAAAGCCGTCTTCTAGCTTTCCGCCCTTCCCCTGTCGAGCCGCCCGAACCCCGTGCGCGGAGCCGCTTAGCCTTCGAGCTCGCCGTCCTCGGCCTCGCCCGGATCGAGGATGCGCTGGGCGATCAGGCCGGAATTCTCGCGAATCGCCTGTTCGATCCGGTCGGCGGCCTCCGGATTGCTCTTCAAATAGGCCTTGGCGTTCTCGCGCCCTTGGCCGAGCCGCTGGCTGTCGTAGGAGAACCAGGCGCCGGACTTTTCAACGACGCCGGCCTTGACGCCAAGGTCGATCAATTCGCCCGTCTTCGAAATGCCGGCCCCATACATGATGTCGAATTCGACCTGTTTGAAGGGCGGAGCGACCTTGTTCTTGACGACCTTTACGCGCGTCTGGTTGCCGACGACCTCGTCGCGCTCCTTGATCGAACCGATACGGCGGATGTCGAGCCGGACGGAGGCGTAGAATTTCAACGCATTGCCGCCCGTCGTCGTCTCCGGGCTGCCATACATGACGCCGATCTTCATGCGGATCTGGTTGATGAAGATCACCATGGTATGGGAGCGCGAGATCGAAGCCGTAAGTTTGCGCAGCGCCTGGCTCATCAGCCGCGCCTGCAGGCCCGGCTGGCTGTCGCCCATTTCGCCGTCGATTTCCGCCCGCGGCGTCAGCGCCGCCACGGAGTCGATCACGAGGACGTCGATCGATCCCGAGCGGACCAAAGTATCGGTGATCTCAAGCGCCTGCTCGCCTGTATCCGGCTGGGAGATCAACAGGTCGTCGAGATTGACGCCGAGCTTGCGGGCGTAGATGGGGTCGAGCGCGTGTTCGGCATCGATGAAAGCGCAGACACCGCCGCGCTTCTGCGCCTCGGCGATGACATGTAGCGTCAACGTGGTCTTGCCCGAGGATTCCGGCCCGTAAATCTCGACCACCCGGCCGCGCGGCAGGCCGCCGACGCCGAGCGCGATGTCGAGGCCCAGCGAACCCGTGGAAATGGTCTCGATCTCGACCGCCTTCTGGCTCTTGCCGAGGCGCATGATCGAGCCCTTGCCGAACGCCCGCTCGATCTGCGACACGGCGGCGTCGAGCGCCTTGGTCTTGTCCACGGATGTTCCTTCCACAAGGCGGAGATTCGCTTGGCTCATCGGATATTCCCTTCTGACATGGGCGCGCGGACAAGTGCAATGTGCGAGTGCAACGAGTTGCGGCCGAGGCTCCCGTCGCCGCAAACACCGATTCAATGTACGCTGTTTGTTCTCATCTGCCAAGCGAAATTCGTACGGGTTTTGTTCTTTCTTTTTCCTTTTCCTTTGACCTGGATCAGATAAAAGACCGCTCCCGAGATCGCGATACGGCGAGGCTGATTCAGCTTCACCGCATGTAAGACGATCGAGTCCAATAAGTTAGATTGGGAATTGCGCGAAAAAACCGCTGTCCACTTTTTCGCGTCCCGCTCAGCCCCATATGAAAGCGCAAATGCCCCCCGTCATTTCCGTCAGCCATCTGTCGAAGACCTATGCCGGCGGCCGCGCGGCGCTGAAGGATGTGAGCCTTGAGATCGACAAGGGTGAGATTTTCGCCCTGCTCGGCCCCAACGGCGCCGGCAAGACGACGCTGATCAGCATCATCTGCGGCATCGTCACACCGAGCGCGGGCAAGATCACGGTCGACGGCCACGACATCATCCGCGATTACCGCGCCGCGCGATCCGTGATCGGGCTCGTACCGCAGGAACTCACCATCGATTTCTTCGAAAGCGTATTGGCAACGATCAAGCTCAGTCGCGGCCTCTTCGGCAAGGCACCGGACGATTCCTATCTCGAAAGCCTGCTGCGCGAGCTTGCGCTCTTCGATCGCAAGGACAGTCAGGCCCGCACCCTCTCGGGCGGCATGAAGCGTCGGCTGATGATTGCCAAGGCGCTCTCACATGAGCCGAACATTCTCTTTCTCGACGAGCCGACGGCGGGCGTCGATGTCGAATTGCGCCGCGGCATGTGGGATCTCGTGCGGCGCCTGCGCGATGCCGGGACGACGATCATCCTCACCACGCATTACCTCGAAGAAGCCGAGGAGATGGCCGACCGAATCGGCGTCATTCGCCAGGGTGAATTGATCCTCGTCGAGGAGAAAAAGCGGCTGATGCAGAAACTCGGCCAGAAAAAGCTGACGCTGACGCTCAGCGCGCCGCTCGCCGCCCTACCCGCTTCGCTCCAGGACTATGCGCTGAGCCTCGCCGAGGATGGCCGCGAACTGACCTACAGCTACAGCGAGAATGGCGCGACGGCGCCGATCGCGGCGCTGCTCGAAAGCCTCAATGCGGCCGGCATCGGCATCGCCGACCTGCGCACCGAGCAGAGCTCGCTCGAAGATATTTTCGTCAGCCTTATCGGAAAGACATCATGAATTTCCAGGCGATCCGGGCAATCTACATTTATGAAATGGCGCGCATGCGGCGCACGCTGCTGCAGAGCATCGTCTCGCCAGTCCTGTCGACCGCGCTCTATTTCATCGTCTTCGGCTCAGCGATCGGCTCGCGCATCTCGCATGTCGGCGGCGTGAACTACGGCGCCTTCATCGTGCCGGGTCTCATCATGCTGAACCTTTTGACGCAAAGCATTAGCAACGCCTCGTTCGGGATCTATTTTCCGCGCTTCGTCGGGACGATCTACGAGATTTTGTCGGCGCCGATGTCGGCGTTTGAGATCGTCGCCGCCTATGTCGGCGCGGCGGCGTCGAAATCGATCGCGCTCGGCCTGCTGACGCTCGCCACGGCGGCGCTGTTCATCGACATCCACATCCTGCATCCGTTCTGGATGCTGGCCTTTCTCGTTCTGACGAGTGTCACCTTCAGCCTCTTCGGCTTCGTCATTGGCATCTGGGCCGACAGTTTCGAGAAACTCCAATTGATCCCGCTGCTGATCGTGACGCCGCTCACCTTCCTCGGCGGCAGCTTCTATTCGATCGACATGCTGCCGCCGTTCTGGCGCGGCGTCACCCTGGTCAATCCCGTCGTCTATCTCATCAGCGGCTTTCGCTGGAGCTTTTACGGCCTGTCGGATGTCAATGTCGGAATCAGCCTCGGCATGACCTTGCTGTTTCTTGCGCTGTGCCTCGGCATCGTCGCCTGGATCTTCAAGACGGGCTACCGGCTCAAGACATAGGCGCGAGAACGCATCTGCCCCGCGCTGGCCGTCAATCGGCGAACGCGGGCTCGACGATTCTCTTCTCTTCCGAGAGCTGCCCGGCGTCATCGTAGCGCAGCACGATCACCCAATCGAAGGCGTCTTCCGGCCAGAACCCGTCGGGCAAAACCTCGTCGGGGTTCGCGCCAAGCTGGTTCAGAAGCTTCGGCAGCCGGCCGTGATGCCAGGCGATAAGGATCGTGCGATGCGGCGCGCCGGCCGCGAGCCAATGCGCCAGGGCTTTCACTTCCTTGTCCGGGAACGGCTGCGCGATCTTGAGGCCGCTCGCCTGCGCGAACGGCGTAACCGTCAGGCGCGGGCGTTCGCTGTCTGCAGAATCCGCAGTGGCGATGATCGCGTCGATTTTCACCGGCGCACCATCAATCCGCAAATGCTGGAAGTAACTTGCATAGGCCTTGGCGCGCGCCTCGCCGGCCGGCGCAAGGCCAGGGCCGCTGTTATCACCCTCAGGCTTCTCAGCATGGCGGATGATGAGCAGCGTGTCGCCAGCGAGGCCGTAGGCCCCGGCGCCTTCATCATGATGGTGGTGATGGTGGCGCGCCAGCGCCGGCTCGGCGCCAGCAAAAAGCAGGGCGACAAGGACGAGCCGGAAAAGAGACTTCAACAAGGCGGCCTCCGCGTTCACACCGGCTGATGATAGACGGCTTCGAGATTGTTGCCGTCTGGATCGAGGACAAAGGCGGCGTAATAGCCCGGGCTATAGTCGGGCCGCGGACCGGGCGGGCCGTTGTCCTTGGCGCCGGCCGCGAGCGCCGCGGCATAAAACGTATCGACCGCCGCGTTGCCGGGGGCCGCCAGCGCAATGTGAATCGGGGTCGGCTTGGCTTCGGCAGCGCCAATCCATAATTCGGGCTTGTCGCGGCCAAAGCCGGCGACATCCTCGTAGCTCGCGAGCTTCGCATAGCCGAGCGGCGCCAGCACCGCCTCATAGAAGCGGGTCAGTGTGTCGAGCTGGTCGGTGTGGATGGCGATATGATCAAGCATGTTGCTCTCCACCTAGGGCGGCGCCGCAATCGGAAAGCCTCGCGGCCGCAGACAATATCGCCGATGCGGCCAAAAGCGGAGAATTTTTCGTAATGCGCGCGGCGCTGCCGTCTTGCACCTGTTGCACACAAGTCGCACAGGTTCGGCGAATGCGTCCGAAGCCTGTGAATTGATTAATGCAATGGAACAGCGCCCCCATTTTGCATGTTAGCCTTCGCAAACTGACGCTGACGAGGACGGGGGTTTTCATATGCGCAGGCAATTCATCGCACAGGCGCGCGCGCTCGCGCTGATAGGTGGTCTCATTGTGAGTTTCGGTTGCAGCGCGCAGGAGGTCACGGATGCGCAACGCGACGCCTGTATGCCGGACGCGTTCCGCCTCTGCTCGTCCGCGATACCAGATTCCAGCCGTGTCGCGGCCTGCTTGGATGCGAATGTCGCCAACCTCAGCCCCGCCTGCCGCGGCGCCTTCCAATGGTCTGGCGCCAGAGCCCAGCTGACGCACCACCGCCATCACCATTACGCGCGCGGGATTTCCGGCGAAGAAGCCCTGGTGCGTAACTAGTCCTTGGCTTCAGGCGCCAAGAGCTGGTCGTAATATTTCAAAACGAGCGCGACGTTGCCGGCGAATTTGACCGGCGACGCGCTCAGCATCTGTGCATGGTAGGCTTCGAGCTGCCGCTTCTTATCCTCGGGCGGCAGGCTCTTGCCGGCGAGGAGTTCGGTGACCTCGGCGCGCGTGAGCGCCTGAACGCCGATATATTTTTTGCTGAGCGGATCGATGCCCGTCAAAATCCAGACGATATTGACCGCGACCGATTCGTAGCTGGCGTAATCGGCGAATCCATAGTCGCGTGCCGTCGCATTGAGCGAGGCCATCAGCCGCGGATCGGGCACGGCATCGGCACCCACCGGCACCTTGGCGAGGATCGCGTCAAGCGCCGGCGCGGCGGCCAGATATCGGGTGACCTGATCCTCGCTGAGGGCGATCTGCTTCACCGGCTCGGCAACCCGGACGAGCGGCTTCGCCCGGAGAATCGGCGCTGTCGCCAAAGCCAAAACGAGCCCAACCCACAGACAGCTCAGCCTGCAACGCATGTTTGCCTCAAGCCGACGGCGCCGCGCCTTTCACCGCCTCGATCAATTGCTTCAAAGTGAAAGGCTTCGGCAGGAAGCCGAAGTCCTCGCCCTCGGGCAGATTTTTTTGGAATGCGTCTTCGGCATAGCCGGAGACGAAAATCACTTTCGCGTTGACGCCGCGCTTGCGCATCTCGCCGAACATGGTCGGGCCGTCCATTTCCGGCATCACGACGTCGGAAACGATCAGGTCGATCTTCGGATTCTTTTCGGCGACCTCCAGCGCTTCGACCCCATTTGCCGCTTCGAGCACGGTGTAACCGCGCGCCGAGAGCGCGCGCGCGCCGAAGGCGCGCACTGCCTCTTCGTCCTCGACGAGCAGAATAGTGCCGTGGCCGGTGAGGTCCGCCGCCGGCTTCTTCACCGCTTCCTTGCGCGCCTCATCCTCGCCCGCGACCGGCACATAGCGCGGCAGCAGGATGCGGAAGGTCGTGCCGACGCCGACCGTCGAATCGCAGAACACATAGCCGCCGGTCTGCTTGACGATGCCATAGACCATGGCGAGGCCGAGGCCGGTTCCCTTGCCGACTTCCTTCGTTGTGAAGAAGGGCTCGAAAATCTTGTCGCGCACCTCCTCCGGGATGCCGGTGCCGGTGTCGGCGACCTCGAGCATCACATAGTCGGCAATCGGCAGGGATTTCTCGCTGAGCTTGGCGCAATCGGCCGCCGCGAGATTGTTGATGCGCAATTCGATCCTGCCGCCGTTCGGCATGGCATCGCGCGCATTGACGACGAGATTGATGACGACCTGCTCGAACTGGTTGAGATCGGCCTTCACCAGCCACAGATCGCGGCCGTGCCGCAATTCGAGGCCGATCTTCTCGCCGACGAGGCGGCGCATTAGCAATTGCAATTCCGCGAGAACGTCGCCGAGCTGCAGAACTTCCGGCCGCAGCGTCTGGCGGCGCGAGAAGGCGAGCAATTGCCGCACCAGCCCCGCCGCGCGATTGGCGTTCTGCTTGATCTGCATGATGTCCTGGAAAGACGGATCGGTCGGCCGGTGGTTGGCGAGCAGCAGATCGGAATAGCCGATGATGGCGGTGAGCACATTGTTGAAATCGTGCGCGACGCCGCCGGCGAGCTGGCCGATGGCCTGCATTTTCTGCGACTGCGCGAAATTCTCCTTCAGCGTGCGCAGTTCCGTCGTATCGAGCGCATAGATGGTCGCGCCGGGGCCGTCCGCTTCGTCGGACGGAGAAAAGAGCAAGCGCGCCGACCGATCGCCCGAAAGCTGCGCGTCGAC
>JARLIV010000107.1 GCA_031291555.1 Methylovirgula sp.
GACGGCACGGACCAGTCGAGCGCGCCGAGTTCGGCCTCGATCTCGTTTTCGAGATTCTTCTTCAACGCCGTCGTGGGCGCACCGCCCGCCTGCACCAGCATCAGCTTGTCGGCCTTGTTGCGCACAAAACCCTTCGAGACGAAATTCGACGTTGCGGACGGCACGCCGCCCTGCGGTGCGCGGCTCTGCGCCTCGCCCTTGCCGATCACGTCATGGCCGATGTCGCTCGGGTCGATATGGGCGAGATCGTTGCGGCCAAGATAGGAGATCGCGAGCTCGCGGAACACATAATCGATGATCGAGGTCGCGTTCTTGATCGCGTCATTGCCCTGCACGAGACCGGCCGGCTCGAAGCGCACGAAGGTGAAGGCATCGACATATTCCTCGAGCGGCACGCCATATTGCAGGCCGACCGAGATGGCGATGGCGAAATTGTTCATCAGCGAGCGGAAGGCGGCGCCTTCCTTATGCATGTCGATGAAGATTTCGCCGAGGCGGCCGTCCTGATATTCGCCGGTGCGCAAATAGACCTTGTGGCCGCCGACGACCGCCTTCTGCGTATAGCCCTTGCGCCGGTCGGGCAGGCGCTCGCGGTCGCGCAGGCGTTCGACCCGCTCGACGATGCGCTCGACGATCTTTTCGGCGACAACAGTGGCGCGGGCCGGAGCATTGGCGGCGACGAGCGCCTCGACCGCGTCCTCGGCCTCCTCGTCCTCATCCTCGATCAACTGGCTGTTGAGCGGCTGCGAGAGCTTCGAGCCGTCGCGATAGAGCGCGTTGGCCTTCAGCGCGAGGCGCCAGGAGAGCATATAGGCCTCCTTGCAATCCTCGACCGTGGCGTCGTTCGGCATGTTGATCGTCTTCGAGATCGCGCCGGAGATGAAGGGCTGCGCCGCGGCCATCATGCGGATGTGGCTCTCGACGGAGAGATAGCGCTTGCCGATGCGCCCGCAGGGATTGGCGCAATCGAACACCGAATAATGCTCGGGCTTCAGATGCGGCGCGCCTTCGACCGTCATGGCGCCGCAGACATGCAGGTTCGCGGCTTCCACATCGGCCTTGGAGAAGCCGAGGAAGGCGAGCAGATCGAACGCCGGATCGTCCAGCCGCTCCTCCGGCACTTTGAGATTGTTGACGAGGAAGTCGGCGCCGAGCGTCCATTTGTTGAAGACGAACTTGATATCGAAGGCGGAGGCGAGCGCCTTTTCCACCAGTTCGATCTTGGCGTCGGTGAAGCCCTTGGCCTTGAGGCTCGCCGGGTTGATCGCCGGCGCCTGGCGCAGCGAGGCATGGCCGACGGCATAGACCTCGATCTCGGCGATCTCGGACTCGCGGTAGCCGAGCGCGCGCAGACCTTCCGGCACGGCGCGGTTGATGATCTTGAAATAGCCGCCGCCGGCGAGCTTCTTGAATTTCACCAGCGCGAAATCCGGCTCGATGCCGGTGGTGTCGCAATCCATCACGAGGCCGATCGTGCCGGTCGGCGCGATGACGGAAACCTGCGCGTTGCGATAGCCGAATTGCTCGCCGAGCGTCACGGCCTTGTTCCAGGCAGTGACGGCATGTTCGCCGAGCGCGGCTTCGGGCAGAGCGGAACGATCGAGCGGCACGGGCGCCACAGCGAGCTTCTCATAGCCCGTGGCCTCGCCCTGGGCGGCGCGGCGATGGTTGCGCATGACGCGCAGCATGGCCTCGCGGTTCTCGGCGAAATTGGCAAAGGCGCCAAGCTCACGCGCCATCTCGGCCGAAGTCGCATAGGCAACGCCGGTCATGATCGCCGAGAGCGCGGCGCCGATGGCGCGGCCCTCGTCCGAATCATAGGCGATACCCGAGGACATGAGCAGACCGCCGATATTGGCGTAGCCGAGGCCGAGCGTGCGATATTCGTAGGAGAGGCGGGCGATCTCTTTCGACGGGAATTGCGCCATCAGCACCGAGATTTCGAGCACGATGGTCCACAGCCGCACGGCATGTTCGTAGGCCTCGATGTCGAACTCTTTGCTCTGCGGATCGCGGAACGGCAACAGGTTCAGCGAGGCGAGATTGCAGGCCGTATCATCGAGGAACATATATTCGGAGCAGGGGTTCGACGCGACGATCGGGCCGGCGGCCGGGCAGGTGTGCCAGTCGTTGATCGTGGTGTGATATTGCAGCCCCGGATCGGCGGAGGCCCAGGCGGCATAGCCGATTTTTTCCCACAGATCGCGCGCCTTCAGCGTCTTGTGCACCTTGCCGTCGATACGGCGCGTCAGGTTCCACTCGCCGCCGGCTTCGACCGAGCGCAGGAAGTCGTCGGTGATGCGCACCGAATTGTTCGAGTTCTGGCCGGAGACGGTGAGGTAGGCTTCCGAATCCCAATCGGTCGTGTAGGTCTCGAAGGCGATGTCCTTATAGCCCTGGCGCGCGAACTGGATGATCTTCTTGATCGCGCCATCCGGCACGGCGGCGCGGCGGGCGAGCTTGATCTCCCTTTTCAGCGCCGGATTCTTGTCCGGGTCGAAACAATCGCCGTTCGGCCCTTCGCAATTGACGCAGGCGCGCAGGATCGCCTTCAGCGCCTTCTTGACGATCTTGGAGCCGGCGACGAGCGCGGCGACCTTATCCTCCTCCTTCACCTTCCAGTCGATATAGGCCTCGATGTCGGGGTGATCGACATCGACGACCACCATCTTGGCGGCGCGGCGCGTCGTGCCGCCCGATTTGATCGCGCCCGCCGCGCGGTCGCCGATCTTGAGGAAGGACATGAGGCCGGAGGATTTGCCGCCGCCCGAGAGCTTCTCGTTCTCGCCGCGGAGCTTGGAGAAATTCGAGCCGGTGCCGGAGCCGTATTTGAACAGGCGCGCCTCGCGCACCCACAGGTCCATGATCCCGCCCTCGTTGACGAGATCGTCCTGGACCGACTGGATGAAGCAGGCGTGCGGCTGCGGATGCTCATAGGCCGATTTCGACTTGACCAGTTTCTGAGTCTCGAAATCGACGTAGTAGTGCCCCTGGCTCGGGCCGTTGATGCCATAGGCCCAGTGCAGGCCGGTGTTGAACCATTGCGGCGAATTGGGCGCGGCGATCTGCTTGGCCAGCATGAAGCGCAATTCGTCGTAGAAGGCGTGGGCGTCTGCTTCCGTATCGAAATATTTGCCCTTCCAGCCCCAATAGGTCCAAGTGCCGGCGAGCCGGTCGAAGACCTGGCGGGCGGAGATTTCGGAGCCGAACCGCTCGGCCTTGGGTAGCTCCTCCAGCGCCTCCTCGTCGGCGGTATGGCGCCACAGGAATTCGGGGACGTTCGGTTCCTCGACCGGCTTCAGCCGGGCGGGGACGCCCGCCTTGCGGAAATATTTCTGCGCCAGCACATCGGCCGCGACCTGGCTCCAGCTCGCGGGGACTTCAATGCCGTCCAGCGCGAAGACGGTCGAGCCGTCCGGATTGCGGATCTCGCTGCGAGTCGTGCGAAATTCGATCGCTGCGTAAGGCGATTGGTTCTCAGTCGTGTAGCGCCGCTCGATTCGCATGGTTCTGGCCCCGGACGTTTGCGAAAATACCCCCGCGCGGGACCCATGTCCCTGCGCTCACCCAAAGATCGGAGCGCGGGATACTTCCGACTCGCGCCCTTATTGCTAAGCTAAACGTAGTATGTGGGCGAAGCCTAGATACAAAATGTTGTGCAAACGGTTAAAAATTTCAAGACCCGCTTGCAGCCCAATCTTGACCCCGAGAGGGGTGCGCCGCAACCGTCAGCGGCGCTTTTCCGCAGTTCATCCGCGCTATCCCCACCATCAACAGGTTTGCTTTTCTCCCTCTCCCCCATAAGCGTAGCGAAATGGGGAGAGGGTTGGGGGTGAGGGGCGGGGGCTTTGGCCACAATGCTGCGAAATGCCCGGCCCCTCACCCTAGCCCTCTCCCCGCAAACGGGGAGAGGGAATGGATTCGAGTCGCACGATTGCCCGCCAAATCTGGGCGGGGGCTTTCGCTCAGAGCGGGATGCGAAAAAGTGGACGCCAGTTTTTCGCACGAATCCCGCTCTGACTTATTAGAATTGCTTGCGTGTGGACAATTGCCGCGCGATCGGCATATTTGCCGCGCAGCACGGCTTACGGGACCGACCTCATGGTGTGGCTCACGCGTATCTTCACCTGGTGGCAGGGCGCCACGCTCAACACCTTCTTTTATACATGGCGCAAGGGCGAGCTCGTCGGCCGGGACGAATTCGGAAACCGCTATTATCGCACGCGCGGCGGCGGCAAGGACAAGACGCTCGGGTTCGAGCGCCGCTGGGTGATCTACAACGGCTATGCGGAAGGCTCGGCGACGCCGCCTGGCTGGTATGGCTGGCTGCATCACACGAGCGATGTCGCGCCGCCCGACGACAATTATAAGCCGCGCGAATGGCAATTGCCTTATGAGCCCAACCTCACCGGCACGCCGCAAGCCTGGCGGCCGCAGGGCTCGACGCTGGCGACGGGCGTGCGCCCCGCCGCGACCGGCGACTACGAAGCCTGGACGCCGTAAGCCTCCTGCAATCGACGCAAGACGTGCAGTCGTGTCGCTCGAGTTACACGCTGCGATAACAACGCGTCCCTAAAACATTATTTAGACCACCAGCTATATAGCCATCAATATAGTTTCCTTCGCTGCGCATTGTACGCGCGAAGGGGGCATTCTCATGTTGATCGACGAAGTGAACGCGGGCCGCTCGGCCGCGCGAAGGGTCTCTATTTGTCTTGGCGTTGCTGCCGCGTTCTTGAGCGTCGCGGCGAGGGCGCAGGCCGCTGACGTGCCGGCCGAGACGGCGCCGCCGGTCTTCACCGATGCGGGCACGGCGACGGATCCGATCACCGACTATTTCCTGCATTGGTACGATCGCGTGCACGAAGCGCAGGCCACGCAGCCGCACTGGATGACGCCGATTGCCACGGTCACGCCCCGGCTCGAAGAGGAGATTCGCTACGACCAGCAATTCCAAGTGTTGGGAACAGGCGCGCAGATCGCCAATTTCGATGGCGGCAAGGGCCTCGAATTGATCCCGACGACGATGAACGAAATTCTCATCAACGCGCCGGCCTACGAGGAGCGGACGATCAAATCGCCCGCCCAGGGCTTTGCCGACTGGAATTTCCTGACGATCAAGCAGCGCATCGTCAGCGCGCCGGAAGACAAGGGCAATTACATCCTAACAACGTTCGTCGGTGTGCAGGCGCC
>JARLIV010000108.1 GCA_031291555.1 Methylovirgula sp.
CAGCCGGCTCGGCCGGCGCGACGGCCACGGGTGCGGGTCCGGGGGCCGGCGGCGCGCCGATCGCCTTTTCCGGCGCCAGCGGGGCGGGCGGCAGGGCTTGGACCGCCACGGACGGCGACGACACATTGGCGAGAGCCGCGGGAAGATTGGGCTTCGAGAACGGCAGCACCAGTGTCCCGGGAATCGGCAAAAGCCCCGGCGCGGCGGCGGCAGCCGGCGGCAGCACATGCTCGAATTCGACCGGCCGTTCGGGCAGTAGGCCATCCACAGCCGGCGGCGGCGGAAAGGCCGGATCCTCGAAGCTCAGGACCGGCCGGTCGAGAATTTCGAGCTCGGTCTCGCTCGGCCCTGGCAGGCCCTTGAAATCGTAGGGATCGAAGCGCGGCGGCGGGTCGAGCGGTGCGGCGAGCGCGGCGAGCCTGCGGCGCGCATCGGGAAAATGCGGGCCGCGCGGATAGCGCCGCATATAGGTCCAGATCGCCTGCGGCGTGCCGGCATCGAGGGCCGCGCGCCAAGTCAGCGCCTCGCGCCGGGCGGCGAGCAAGGTGCGCACCCGCAACGTCAGCGGCTCGTTGGGGAAGGCGGCACAAAAATCCGCATAGGCATCGAGCGTGTCACGCGCGACCGCGGAAAGATAGGCTTGCGCGACGGGCAGACTGTGTGCCGGAGCGCTCTCGCTCGCGGGTGGCAATGGCGGCGCAGTCTTGTCGCGCGTGTACAAGGCGAAGGGCGCAGCGATCTCGCCCGTATTCCACGGCACGACGATCCCGTCGCTGAGGGCGTTGGCACGCAGTCGCACCGCGGCGAAGACCTGCGGGATGGCAAAGCCCTGGCGCAGCATTTCGACGAGCGAGAGCGCATAAATGCCATAGGGGCCCGGCTCGTCTGGGGAGACGGCGCCGGGCGCCTCGTTGAAGGCATAGACCGTGTTCAGCGCGGCATTGGCGATGCCGAAGCCGCTGGCAAAGGGCGCCCCCTCGGTTGCGAAATGCAAAATCCGCGCACCGTCGAAGACGAAGATGCGCGCTTTCGCCGGCAGGACCGTCAGCCGGTCGAGATAGTCCGAGAGCCGCACCGTGGCGACCGGGACGTCGGCCTCGCGTTCCACCCGCGCGTCGACGGGCACAAAATAGTTCTGCCCGGCGAACTGTACGCCGCGCCCCGCAAGATAGACGAAGAGGATGGTGTTGGGCCCGGCCGCCTCGGCCTTGATGACGAAGTCGTGAAGCGCCTTGCGCAGATCGGCGCCATTGAGATCGGCGCCCTCAGTCACGGCGAAGCCGGCCTCCTTGAGCGTCGCGGCGACGAGGCCGGCATCGTTCAGCGGAGTCGCCAAAGGCGCGACTTTGTAATTCGCCTCACCGATGACGAGCGCCAGCCGCGCTTCCGGCGCCTGGGCCATTGCGAAGCAGGGCAGCATCACGGCAAGCAGCGCAAAGAGAAGGGCGCCGAATCTGCGCATCCGGGGAGCCTCGAATCGAACCCTGAATAGCCTATCCTTTTATGGCTGAAGCGAGGCCGGCGTTGCCGCCTTGGCCGTCCACTGCGAGCGGCTTCAAAAGTCGCGCGCGTCACTTGAATGTCATCAAGCTTGATGACAAGACAGCGCCAGTCGCCCTCCAGCCCAAGTTCCCATGTCGCGATTTGTTGACCTCGCCACGCGCAGCCGCAGCGCGTTGCCCAACCTATTCGACCTGATCGCTTTCGCGCTGATTTTCGGCGCTTTTGTTGCGATCGTCCATGGCACGCGCGGCATGACCTTGCCGCTGCAGGCGCCGCAGGCGGCCGCCATATCGCTCGATTACACTAACCTGCCCTATTATGCCCTGCGCACGACGCTGCGGATGTTCGCGGCGATGTTCGCTTCGCTCCTCTTCACCTTCACCTATGCGACCTGGGCGGCCAAAAGCCGGCGGGCGGAGCGTTTTCTGATCCCCGCGCTCGACGTGCTGCAATCGGTGCCGATCCTCGGCTTCTTGTCGTTCACGGTGACCTTCTTCCTCGGCCTTTTCCCCGGCTCGACGCTGGGGGCCGAATGCGCCGCGATTTTCGCGATCTTCACCAGCCAAGCCTGGAACATGGCCTTTTCCTTCTACCAATCGCTGCGCACCGTGCCGAAGGAATTGAACGAAGTCGCCAACAGTTTTTTGCTCTCGCCATGGCAGAAATTCTGGCAGCTCGACACGCCCTATGCCATGCCGGGGCTCATCTGGAACATGATGGTCTCGATGTCCGGCGGCTGGTTCTTCGTCGTCGCGTCGGAAGCGATCTCGGTCGGCAATACGACGGTCAGCCTGCCGGGCATCGGATCCTATCTGGCGCAAGCGATCAGCGAGAAGCGGATCGACGCTGTGGTTGCCGCGATCCTCGCCATGCTCGTGGTCATCATCGCCTATGATCAATTGCTGTTCCGCCCGCTCGTTACCTTCGGCTCGCGCTTCCGGTTCGAGCTGTCCGCCTCACAAGAGGAAGAGCGCTCCTGGGTCATCCAGCTTTTCCGCCGCACGAAATGGCTGCGGGCGCTGACCGGCCTGCCGGCGCGCGCCTTCGGCGCGGTGGCGCTCTGGCGGCTCGATCTGCCGATCCGGGCCAAACTGAGCCCCGCGGCCGATGCATGGAAGGAACGAATCCTCGATCTCGTCTCGGTCCTCATCGGCGGTGCGGCCGGAATCTACGCCCTCTGGCTCCTCAGCCATTTCGTCATGACGAGCCTGACTCTCGGCGATATCGAGCAGGCGCTGTGGCTGACGTTCCTGACCTTGCTGCGCGTCCTGGCGCTGATCCTGCTCGCCTCGCTCGTCTGGGTGCCGGTCGGAATCCTTATCGGTCTCAACACCCGCCTCGCCGAGCGTGTGCAGCCGTTGACGCAGTTCCTTGCCGCCTTCCCGGCCAATGTGCTGTTTCCGATCGCCGTCGTCGTGATCGTGCGCTACTCGCTCAACCCGGACATCTGGCTGAGCTTCCTCATCATCTTCGGCACACAATGGTACATTCTGTTCAATGTCGTCGGCGGCGCGAGCACCTTCCCCAACGATCTGCGTGAGGCGGCGGCGACCTTTCATGTTCGCGGTTGGGACTGGTGGACCAAGGTGATGCTGCCGGCCGTCTTCCCCTATTACATCACCGGCGCCTTGACCGCCTCGGGCGGCTCATGGAACGCCGCCATCGTCGCGGAATATGTCAAATGGGGCAACCAGACGGTGACCGCGCATGGCATCGGCGCCTATATTGCCAAGGCGACCCAGGCCGGTGATTTCCCGCGCATCGTTCTCGGCGTCGGCATGATGTCGATTTTCGTGATCGCCCTGAACCGCTTTTTCTGGCGGCCGCTGGCGCGCTTCGCCGAGCGCCGGCTCCAGCTCTCGTGAGGCTCTGATGCTCGACACAAGAACCAAGCCCATTCTCGAGGTCAAGAATGTCAGCCAGAGCTATCGCACCGGCGCGGGCGAGACCGGCGCGCAAGTGCTCGACAATGTCTCGCTGTCGCTGACCGAGGGCGAGATCGTCGGCCTACTCGGCCGCTCTGGCTCCGGCAAGTCCTCGCTTCTGCGCATCATCTCCGGGCTGACGCGGCCGACCGACGGCGAAGTGCTCTTCCGGCAGGAGCCGGTGACCGGGCCCTACGACTCGATCTCCATGGTCTTCCAGAGCGCGGCGCTGTTTCCCTGGCTTTCGGTTCTCGCCAATGTCGAGCTTGGGTTGCGCGCCAAGAAGGTGCCCGAGGCGGAATCGCGCCCGCGGGCGCTGAAGGCGATCGACGTCATCGGCCTCGACGGTTTCGAATCCGCCTTTCCGAAGGAGCTTTCGGGCGGCATGCGCCAACGCGTCGGCTTCGCCCGCGCGCTTGTGGTCGATCCGACGATCCTTTTGATGGATGAGCCCTTCTCGGCGCTCGACGTGCTGACGGCGGAAACGCTGCGTACCGACTTGCTCGATCTCTGGGTCGAAGGCCGCGTCCCGATCAAGGCGATCCTGATGGTGACGCACAACATCGAGGAGGCGGTGCTGATGTGCAATCGCATCCTCGTCCTGTCGTCCAATCCGGGCCGTATCGCCGAAGAAATCCACGTCACCCTGCCCTATCCGCGCAATCGCCTGGCGCCGGAATTCCGCCAATTGGTCGACCGGATCTATGCACTCATGACGCGCCGCGCCGCGCCGGCGACGCTTGGCCGCGAGGGCACTTTCCCCGGCCTCGGCCTCGGCATGGCGCTGCCGGAAGTCTCGACCAATACGATGGCGGGTCTTATGGAGACGCTGGCGGCGTCGCCCTACAACGGCCACGCCGACCTGCCGCCGCTCGCCGATAGCCTGCAAATGGCGATCGACGATCTCTTCCCCGTCGGCGAAACCTTGCAACTTCTGCGCTTCGCCGAATTCGCCGAAGGCGACATCAAGCTGACGCCGGCCGGCATGCGCTTCGCCGAAATGGATGTCGATGCACGCAAGAAGCTCTTCGGCGATCATCTCATCGCCTATGTGCCGCTCGCCGCGCGGATCAAAAACGTGCTCGACGAGCGCCCGACCCATTCGGCCCGCGAGACGCGCTTCCTCGAGGAACTCGAAGATTACATGTCCGAGGAATATGCCGAGCGGACGTTGAAGAGCGTCATCACCTGGGGCCGCTACGGCGAAATCTTCGCCTATGACGAAAGCTCGGAAACCTTCTCGCTCGAAAATCCGACGTAAGCCCCTTCTCCCCGTGAGCGGAGCGAAACGGGGAGAGGGATGGGGTGAGGGGCGAAGGCTTTTTGGCCACGACCTTAAAGCAAATTACCCAGCCCCTCATCCTGTCCTTCTCCCCGCAAGCGGGGAGAAGGGACGCGCGGCGAAGACCCGCTGACTCCCAACGCCGCCTACCTCAGCCCAAACCACAGCGTCGCGAAGGTCAGGAACGAGCCGTAGCCGACGCAATCGGTCACCGTCGTCACGAAGGCGCCGGACGAAACGGCCGGGTCGATCTTGAATTTGTGCAGCGCGAGCGGGATCAAAATTCCGCCCAGTGCGCCGGAGACGAGGTTTGTCACCATCGCGAAGGCGATGACGACGCCGAGGCCCGTGAGGCCGAACCAGAACAAAGCGCCAATGCCGGTGATGATGCCGAACGAGGCGCCGTTCAGCACCCCGACGACAAGCTCGCGGCCGATGACGCGCCAAGTGTTGAGCCGCGTCAATTGCCGCGTCGCGAGGGCGCGGACGACGACCGTCATGGTCTGCGTCGCGGCATTGCCGCCCTGGCTCGCGACGATCGGCGCGAGCACCGCAAGCGCGACCATCTTCTGCAGTTGATTTTGGAAGATGCCGAGCACGGACGAGGCGATAAAGGCGGTGACGAGATTGACGAAGAGCCAGAGGAAGCGGCTCTTCGTTGTCCACCAGACCGAGTCCGAAAGTTCTTCGCTTGGCGAGACGCCGCCGAGCGCCTTGATCTCCTCGTCTGCTTCTTCGCGGATGACATCGACAATGTCATCGATGGTGATGACGCCGACGAGCCGCTCGGCCTCGTCGACGACGGGCACCGAGACGAGATTGTAACGCTGGAAGAACCGCGCCACATCCTCGCGGTCCTCCTCGACGCTGACCCGCCGCCGGTCGCTGTCGAGTATAGCGCCGAGCCGGGCCTGCGCGTTGGCGCGCAGCAATTGATCGAGAAATACATCGCCGATCAGCCGGTGCGCCGGATCGACGACGAAAATCTGGAAGAAGGACTCGGGCAGATCCTGCTCCGGCGCGTCGCGCAGAAAATCGATCATCTGCCCGGCGGTCCAGAACGGCGGCGCCGTCACCAGCGTCGTCTGCATCAGACGGCCGGCGGAATTTTCCGGATATTCGAGGCTACGCTGGAGCGCGACGCGCTCGACCGCTGGCATCGCTTGCAGAATTTCGCTCTGCTCCTGCGGCGGCAAATCTTCGATGAGGAGGAGAGCGTCATCCGCCTCGAGTTCGGAGACGCCCTCGGCGACCGTCTGGGTCGGCAATTCCTCGATAATCTGATCGCGGATATTGGTATCGACCTCGGTCAGCGCGGCGAAGTCGAAGTCGCTGCCCATGAGTTCGACGAGCTTTGACCGCGCTTCGCCGGGCAGATTTTCGATGAGGGTCGCAAGGTCGGCTTCGTGCAGATCGCCAGCGAGGCGCCGCAACTCGTCCCCGTCTTCGGCCGCCACTGCGTCGGCAACCTCGGCGGCGAATTCTGGCCGGATCACGCCCGCTTCGCTTTCCTCCGGCGCAGCCTCGGCAAGATCGCCCTTATGAGGCTCAGGCTCGAAATGGGTCATTTGCCAATCCTGACTCGCGCTTGAGGGCTTGCCGGTTCATAAGGAGGCCGTTTCAGGAAGGCAAACCCTCAATGCTGCAAATTCTGGCGCGGCGATTTGGCGCCGGCGCTCTGCTTTTCGTTTTCCTCGCCGGTGCCTGCGCCGCAGCGCCGGCCTGCGGCCCGGACAAGCTCGGCACCGAGCGTACGCTCGCGCTCTCAACGGCCGGCGGCTTCGCGGTCGGGTTGCAGACCTATCCGCAGACGCTGGCGCTCGCTGATCATGAAGTCGTGCTGACCTTCGACGATGGGCCGTGGCCGACGACGACGCGCAAGGTGCTCGATGCGCTGGCGCTGGAATGCGTCAAGGCGACCTTCTTCCTCATCGGACGCAATGCCGCGGCCTTTCCGGCGCTGGTGCGGCGCGAAGTAACCGAGGGCCATTCGATCGGCAACCACACCTTCTCGCATCCGGCGCGGACGCTGCGGCTGATGTCCAATGCCGCCGCCCGTGCCGATATTCTGCGCGGCTTTACGGCCGACGAGACGGCGGCTTACGGCCGTGCCAATCGCCAGATCACCTTCTTCCGCTTTCCCGGCTTTGCCGATACCCCGGCGCTTGTCTCCTGGCTCAAGAGCCGCAACATCGGCGTCTTTGGCTCGGACCTCTGGGCGTCGGACTGGCTGCTGCTGACGCCCCAGGCCGAACTCGATCTTGTCTTAAAGCGCCTCGATCGCGCCGGGCGCGGCATTCTGCTGCTGCACGATAGCCGCGTCTCGACAGCGGAGATGCTGCCGCAGCTTCTGCGCGCCCTCAAGCAGCGCGGCTACAAGATTGTCCATATCGCGCCGGGGCCGGACAGGCCGCCGCTCCGCCCGGCGCCGCCAGGCTGGAAATCCGAGACGGAGGAAATCCTGGCCAAGATCATTCCGCGCCTTGCCGGCCACAAAGCGTCGGCCCCGGCGAACAAGGCCGGGATGAACCCAAACCAGGCTTTGCCTGAGCCGCAAATGTCGCGCAAACGATGAGCTTTCTGTGCGTAGGGCACGGCCTGGTAGCGTTGCGGCTTGACCGCAACCAGGATGCTCCCTCAAATCCGGTTAAACTACAGCGCGTGACTGCTAAAGCTTGACCGCGGCGGCTCACGAAGCGGGAGGATTTCGGATGTCTGCAATCGGTCTTGTGGTGGAGCTTGTTGCCGGCGCCATAGGCGGCAATGGGCTCGCCTCTGCCGCTAAAAATCTCGATCTTGGGTTTTGGGCAATTCGCTCGTCGGCGCCATAGGCGGCGCCGCCGGCACCTCATTTCTCGGCATCGTCATTCCGGCGCTGGAAAACGTCGGCCATGTCGATATCGCGACGCTGGCCGGTCAGGCGGTCGGCGGCGGTGTTTTGGGGGCCGTGCTGACGGCCATTGTCGCGGCGATTCGTAACGTCAGTGCCGGCAAGCCGGCTTTGTAAGATCAAAATCGCTCTCTCCGGCCGCCCGAGGCAGGGCGCCGGGGCTTTCAGAACGACGCGAGAGAAAAGCTTGGTGCGGCCAAGAGGACTCGAACCTCCACTGGTCTCCCAACTAGCACCTCAAGCTAGCGCGTCTACCAATTCCGCCATGGCCGCGGAGGTCGTGTCGTCTAACAAAAACCCCCTCCCCTGACAAGGCTGGGAACCGGCGATATTCGCCACTTTATTGAAAGAGCCTGCACCATGAGGCTTTATGACTACCCAGTCGCCCCGAATTGCCGCCGCGTCCGTATTTTTCTGGCGGAAAAGGGAGTTTCTGTTCCGAGCCAGATGATCGACCTCTCGATGCAGGAGCAGCTTTCCTCCGCCTACCGCGCCATCAATCCGCGTTGCACCGTCCCGGCGCTGCAGCTCGACGATGGCACATTGATCACCGAAGTCCTCGCCATCTGGCGCTATTTCGAAGAGACCGACCCCGAGCCGCCGCTGCTCGGGCGCGACGCCAAGGACAAGGCGCTTGTGACCATGTGGGAGCGGCGGATGGAGCTCGACGGCTTCCTGCCCGGCATGGACGCGGTGCGGAACTTTCTCCGCAGCTTGAAGTCGCGGGCGCTGACCGGCCCGCGCGATTACGAGCAGATTCCAGAGCTGATCGAACGCGGCAAAATGCGCCTCGCGGATTTCTTTCAGGATCTCGACGGCCATCTGTCGCACTCACCCTTCGTGGCTGGCGCAGAGTTCACCGCCGCCGATATCACCGGCTTCGTCGCGCTTGATTTTGTCGCTGGCCGGCTCAAATTGCCGATCCCGGACGATCAAATCCATCTGCGCCGCTGGTCCGAGCGCGTTGCGGCGCGGCCGAGCTTTCAATTGTGAGCAGCCTGATCCAGCGTCAGCAAATCGTCCGCGCCTTGCCCGCGTACACCGGCACAGCGGTGGAATGGCGCGTGCTCGACGGGCTTACGCCCTATGCCGATGCGCTCGACAGGATGGAGACGCGGGTGGCCGCGATCGCGGCGGCCACGGCCGCTGAAGAAGTCCTGCTGCTCGAACATCCGCCGCTCTATACGGCCGGCACGTCCGCGCCGGGGCTTGAGGCGCAGGCTCTGCGTTTCCCGCTGCACCAGACCGGCCGCGGTGGCCAGATCACCTATCACGGGCCCGGCCAGCGGGTCGCCTATGTCATGCTCGATTTGAGCCGCCGCGGGCAGGACATCCGCGCCTTCGTCGCGGCTCTCGAAGATTGGATCATCGCCGCGCTCGTGCAGTTCGGCGTGCATGGCGAGCGGCGGGAGGATCGCGTCGGCGTCTGGGTCGCGCGGCCGGACAAACCGTGCGGCCCGAACGGCGAGCCAGCCGAAGACAAGATCGCCGCAATCGGCATAAGGGTGCGGCGCTGGGTTTCCTTTCACGGCATCTCGTTGAACGTTGCGCCGGACCTCTCGCACTATGCCGGCATCACGCCCTGCGGCATCGCCGCCCCGCATCTCGGCCTCACAAGCCTCGCCGATCTCGGACGCACGTCAAACCTGGCGGAGGTCGATCACGCCCTCCGCCAGACGTTCGAGGCGATCTTCGGCGCGACCCGCTGAACTCAGGCGGCCTTCAGTCCTGCGGTCTGCTGCAAGGCTTTATCGAGCGCGGCCTCACGGGCGTCGGGCCCAAGCTGCACGCCTTCGGCAATGATGATTTCGGGGTCGGCGATACCGATGAAGGCAAAGACCGAGCGCAGATAAGATTCGACATGCTCGAAGGATGCCGTCGGCTGGCCGGCGCCGTAAAGATTGCCGCGCGTGACGGCGATGATGACGCGCTTTGCGCTCGCAAGGCCTTTCAACCCATCGGCGCCGTAGGCGAAGGTCTTGCCAGGTACGAGGATGCGGTCGATCCAGGCCTTCAACTGGCTAGGAATGGAGAAATTGTACATGGGCGCGCCGATGACGATGATGTCTGCGCCGAGAAACTCGTCGAGGATCGCATCGCTCGCCGCCCGGCCCGCGGCAAATTCCGGCGCGTCGCCGGCCGCGGCCGAGATCGGATGCGCCGAGGGGAAATTCACCGGCGTTACATGCGCGGGGGCCGCCGCAGCGAGATCGCGACGGATCACCTGAAGGCCCGCATTGGCCTGGCACAGCTTCTCCACGATGGCGGCGGTCAGCGTCCGGCTCACGGAATTCGGCCCGGTAATGCTGGAGTCGATTTGCAGCAGTGTCGTCATGAGTCACCTTGGTATTGGTTTGTAACCTAGACTAATTACGGCACCACTGTTAGAAGCCGCAAGAAGGCACATTTCTGGGCGTGACGAACATGAACGTAACTATCGAGCGACCGCCGATCGAACATGCCGACTGTCGCAGGGTGAGCCAGGTTCTGGCCCGCGTCGGCGACAAATGGAGCGTGCTCATCGTCATGCAGCTCGCCGAAGGCGAGATGCGCTTCAGCGAGATCAAGCGGCGGGTGAACGGAATTTCGCAACGGATGTTGACGCTGACGCTTCGCGGACTCGAACGCGACGGGTTGGTGACGCGCACGATCTATCCCACCGTTCCGCCGCGCGTCGATTATGCCTTGACCGAGCTTGGCCACTCGCTCTGCCGTCCGGTGATGGCGCTCGGGCAATGGGCGCTCGCCCATGTCGCGGAGATCGATGCCGCGCGCGAGCGTTTCGATCGCGCCAGCGCGGCGCGCTAGCTTTACACACTCGGCAGCAGATGGAAGCCGAGCGGCGGCAATTCGGCAAGCGCATCGGCCTCGGGCTCATACACGGCAATATGAGCGATGCGCGCCCGCGCCGGGCCGCTCCGGCACGCGGCGACGAGCGCGTCGACCGCTTCAATCGTCCCGGCGAAAAGAGCCTCCACATCGCCGTTGACGCGATTGCGCACGAAGCCGCTCACGCCGAGGCACTCCGCCTCGCGCTGCACGAAGGCGCGAAAGCCGACACCTTGCACGGAGCCGCTGATCCAGACAGCGACGATCTTTTCCGTATCCGCCATGGCCGTTCCGCGACGCATCAAAACGAGACAAGATACTTAATCCAGACAGCAGCACGTGCCAGATCTCGCATCATCATTTCGCGAAAAATTGTGGCTCACGCCGCGCCAGACGCAAAATCTTGCCGGGAACAAAGCGCTGATTTAGCCCGGTCACTGATTCGTCGCCGCTCCGTTCGCGCTTTCGCCGGAACGTTAACGGCGTGTCGTCGCGGCGCGCCATCACGCCCTTACGCAATCACGATCAACGCGGCAGTCCTGATGGACGCCGAGTCTCACGTATCGCGATAACAGGTGATAAACGCGCTTAATGCCGCTTCTTGTAATCGGACAGATAGAGCGCGGCGATTTGCTTGTCCGTGTCAGTCGCGGCGGCGTTCGCCTTTTGATAAAGGTCGACGATCCACTGGTTCTTCTTGTCGGACCCCGCCGATTGCTGGGCAAGCGACAGCCACATCAGACCGAGGCCGCGCTGGCGCGCGACGCCCTGGCGTCCGGTGAACAACAATTGGCCGAGCAGCGCCTGGGCCTCGGCATGGTTCTTCTCGGCCGCGAGATGCAGCCAGCGCGCCGCCTGCGCCGCGTCCTTGGCGACGCCGACGCCGTCGAGATACATGCGGGCGAGATCGTATTGCGCGTCGGCATTGCTGAAATTCGTCGCGGCATATTGGAACATCTCAAGCGCGCGCATCGGATCGGCGCCAACCTTGCTGTTCGGTATGCCCGTAAGGCTATAGGCACCGACCGCGACGAAAGCGCTGGACACAACCGCATCTTCACGCGGGCTGGAATTGTCCTCGTCATAATTGTCGACGATCTGCTCGAAATAATCGTAGGCCTTCTCGTCGTCCTGGGGGACGCCGTCGCCGTCGGCATACATTTTGGCGAGCTTCCAGCGCGCGAGCGACTCGCCGCCGGCGGCAGCATATTTCAGCGCTTCGAGACCCGAACGGGAATCGCCGCTTCTGAAATCCTCCAGTCCAGCACGCAGCGCGGCTTCGGGATTCTTGAAAATCTGCAGCGGCGTCTTGTCGGCGCCTTCGGCCGCCTGAGGCGTGCCGTCGAAGGCGACCGTCCGGCTTGGCGCAAGCAGGGTCGCGGCCAGCAACGCGGCAGCGCTCACGAGGAAGAGGCGGGGCTTAGCTATCTGCATAGCATTCGACCTCGCCCGCCGCGCCAGGCTGCGTCACGGCGCCGTAGCGTGCCGGACCCACCTGCTGCGCATATTTCCAGATCGCCCCGGAGCCAAACTGCGTCGGCCGCGGCTTCCATTCCTTCTTCCGCGCGGCCAGCTCCTCGTCCGAGCGCTTAACCTCGATCGTGTGGTTGATCGCATCGATACGGATGATGTCGCCGTCGCGGATCAGCGCGATCGGGCCACCCGCCGCCGCCTCAGGACCGACATGGCCGATGCAGAAGCCACGCGTCGCGCCTGAGAAGCGCCCATCGGTGATGAGCGCAACCTTGCTGCCCATGCCCTGACCGTAGAGTGCCGCCGTGGTCGCCAGCATTTCACGCATGCCGGGGCCGCCGCGCGGCCCCTCGTAGCGGATGACGAGGACGCAGCCTTCCTTATAGCGACGGTTCTCGACCGCATCGAAACAGTCTTCCTCGTTGTCGAAGCACAGAGCCGGTCCCTCGAAAACGAGATTGTCCTTCTCCATGCCGGCGACTTTCACGATCGCCCCGTCCGGCGCGAGATTGCCCTTGAGGCCGACGACACCGCCGGTCGGGCTCAGTGGCGTGTCCGCCGCGCGCACGACGTCCTGGTGCGGGTTCCACCGCACGCTGGCGAGGTTCTCGGCGATCGTGCGGCCGGTGACGGTGAGGCAATCGCCGTGCAGATAGCCGTGATCGAGCAGCGTCTTCATCAGCAGCGGGATGCCGCCGGCTTCGAACATATCCTTGGCAACATAGCGCCCGCCGGGCTTGAGGTCGGCGATATAGGGCGTGCGTTGGAAGACCTCGGCGACAGCGAAAAGATCGAAATCGATCCCCGCCTCATGCGCAATGGCCGGCAGATGCAGCGCCGCGTTGGTCGAACCGCCCGAGGCAGCAACCACCGCGGCCGCATTCTCCAGCGCCTTGCGGGTGACGATGTCGCGCGGGCGAAGGTTGCGGGCGATGAGTTCCATGACCATCTCGCCGGCGGTCGTGCAGAACCGGTCGCGAATCTCATAAGGCGCCGGCGCGCCGGCCGAGTAAGGCAGCGCGAGGCCAATCGCCTCAGAAACGGTCGCCATCGTATTGGCGGTGAACTGCGCACCGCAGGCGCCGGCCGAGGGACAGGCGACGGTCTCAAGCTCATCGAGATCGGCCGCGGACATGGCGCCGACGGAATATTTGCCAACCGCCTCGAAGAGATCCTGCACCGTCACCTGCTGGCCGCGGAAATTGCCGGGCAGGATCGAGCCGCCATAGATGAAGATCGACGGCACGTTGAGACGCAGCATCGCCATCATCATGCCGGGCAGCGACTTGTCGCAGCCGGCGAGGCCGACGAGCGCGTCATAGCAATGGCCGCGCATGGTGAGTTCGACGGAATCGGCGATCACCTCGCGCGAGACGAGCGAGGACTTCATGCCCTGATGGCCCATGGCGATGCCATCGGTCACGGTAATGGTGCAGAATTCGCGCGGCGTGCCATTGGCGGCGGCGACGCCTTGCTTCACCGCTTGCGCCTGACGCATGAGCGAAATGTTGCAGGGGGCGGCCTCGTTCCAGCACGAGGCGACGCCGACGAGCGGCTGGTGAATCTGCTCGCGCGTCAGCCCCATCGCATAGAGGTAGGACCGATGCGGCGCCCGCTCCGGCCCTTCCGTCACATGCCGGCTGGGAAGGTTCTTCTTATCGACGACGCGCGCTTCCAACTCCAATAACCCCGCTTGGTTCGAAAAGTGAGCGACAGCCCTAATCAGGGACACCCAATGCCACGCGGGGGGCGCGGGCGATGACACCTAGTGACGAACTCCACCAACAACGGCTTCCGCAAGAGAGACTCGACACCACTTCGCTTCCTTCGAGTAATTTTAGACTAGCCGCCGGTTTATGGCTGAAAAGCGGCCTTATTCTCCGTTGCATCGCATCCGTAGAAAGATGCTCCCGAGCTGTTGCCCTAATGTCACGAGTCTTGAAACGCACTTAAGGGCCGGCGTGCAAAACGCACGGGCCCCCCGCAATTCAAGACTTATGGTAACCGAAGTTCCGCCGGTTATTCCGGCTTGCCGCGTCTACCTGCGGCCTCACCGTGCCCTAGGAAGCGGGCGAAAGCAGCGAGCGCCACATCGGACACGTGGTGCTCAATACCCTCGGCATCAAGCTCCGCGCAGTGCTGTGGCACACCAACCGCGACGAGGAGGTCAACCACCAGCCGGTGCCGCGCCCGCACCTTGGCGGCGAGCGCCGCGCCTTCCGGCGTCAGGAAGACGCCGCGATAGAGCTTTGACGTGGCGAGCCCTTCGCGCTTTAGCCGGGCAATGCTCTTGATGGCCGTGGCGTGCGAGACGCCAAGCCGACGAGCGATATCGGTCGGGCGGGCTTCGCCTTCCGACTTCAGCAGGTCGTCGATCAATTCGACATAGTCTTCGAGCACCGCCGTCGCCTGGGCCGAGCGCGCCTTACCGAAGCGCTCGGCTTGATCGGCCTCCGACGGCAAGCCGGCTCGCTCTTGCGGTGCATCAACGGTCTTCGCAGCCATTTCATCCCTTTTGCGTCGGCCACA
>JARLIV010000109.1 GCA_031291555.1 Methylovirgula sp.
CAGGCCGGACCGCGCAAGGGCATCCACCTGCTGCTCAAGGCCTTTGCCCGGCTGCCGCGCAACGCGGCGACGCTCACGATCGTCGGGCAATTGCAGGTGCCGAGCGCGACTTTCCGCCAATATGCCGGCCTCGTGACCTTGATCCCGACCGTGCCGCGCGCCGCTGTCGCCGATTATCTGCGCGAGGCGGACTGCCTCGTCTTCCCGACCTATTTCGAGGGCTCGCCGATCACGATCTACGAGGCGCTTGCCTGCGGCTGCGCCATAATCCAGTCGAAGAATTCCAATCTCGATGCCATTCCGCGGGCGGGTCTGGCGCTGGAGCGGCTCGACGAAGACGCCGTTCATGCGGCGCTCATGTATGTCATTGATAATCGAGACGTCCTGCAATCGTGGCAGCAGGCCGCGCCTCCGATCGCCGAAGGTTTTACTATCGCCGCGTATCAGAAAGCGGTATTGGCCTATCTCGATAAGATATTGGGAAGGAAGGGATAAACGCCCCATCCCGCGCCCGGAGGACCAGTTGCTCGCGCCGTCGCCTGAATCCACAGCCCAAGAAAAAGCTCAGCGGCACGTTGTGCTGGATCCGCCGAGCGCTGTCGTCTATATTTTCGGCGCAATAGATTCGCTCGTCCCTTTTTCTTACGTCTTCAATATCTATCCATATATCAACTATTGGCACGCGGCGACCCTGGCCGTGAAGCTGCTTATCTGCTGTATTTATTATAGATATATTTCGATCAGCCGCATCGCCATCATGTCGGTGCTGGTTCTGACTTCCATTATACTTATATCATCGGTGCCGAGCGGCTCGCAATTCGCGGACTACGCCAAAATCTTCGGCTTCGTCACGCATGTGTTCATCACGCTCACGATGATCCGGCGCGACAATCTCTCGAAATATATGCTGGCCTGCGTCGGCGTTCTGTTCGCCAGCACGCTCATCTTCCTCGTCGCCGCGAAGACGGGGCATATCGACACGACCTTCGGCCGCTATTCCTATTTCCATCACACGCATCCCAACCTCGGCTCCGAGATCATCGCCATGTCGATCGTTCTCGCCGCCTGCGTGCTGGCCTGGGTGCCCTTCCTTATCGTGACGCTGCCGTCTCTCTACGCGATCTATTTGATGGAAGGCCGCGCCGCGCTCGTCGTCGCGCTCATCACCATCGGCGCGAAGCTCATCTACGAGGAGTGGCGCGACAAGAAGCGCCTCGCTCTCATCCTCGGCGGACTTGCCAGCGTGGGCGTGCTGGCGCTGCTCGTGTCCGACAAAGCCGAGAAAGTATTCAATTCGGCCTTCCTCCTGCACGACAAATATCGCGGGATCGGCTCGGGCTTCGTCGGCCGGGATCAGCTCTGGAGTGTCGCCTGGCACTGGTTCATGGCCAGCCCGATCATCGGCAATGGCGCCGGATTCTTCGACCGCTACGGCGTCGAGATCCATAATTTCTTTTTGTTCGGCCTGTCCGAGTTCGGCATCCTGTCGCTGATCATCTACGGGATGATCTTCTATCTTTTCTACGAGCTTTATCGCACCAACAGGAAATGGTTCTTCTGCTTCCTCGGCATCCCGGTCTTCTGGATGTTCAACGACCGGTTTTTCAATATCAACCCTTATCCGTTTCTTCTCTATGTCGTGCTCTTCGCCCACGCCAATACGGCGGGCATGGGGCTGAAGCCTTTGCTCATGCCCGCAAAAGCAAGCCCGCCGCCGGGCCTGGCCGAATAGCATCCAGCGCGATCGGGCTTAGTGCGATTCCGTCCCCGCCCGGGTGGCGACGTCCTGGAACGTCAGCTCCTTGTTCTTGGCGGTGACGCAGCGCTGCGCGGCGGTCTGGTGGTTCGAGCTGCGGCAGGCGGCGTAGAGCGTGTCGCGCTCGACGTCGCCGATCGGATTATGATCGTCGAACCCGTAGACCTGCAATGACGGCAGCCGGTTGCAGGCGGCGATGCAGCTCGCGAGCGTGTTCGACGGGCCGAGGATGAGGAAGCCTGAGGCATTGGCTTTCGGATCGTGATTGTTGTCGAGCGCCGTGCAGCTTGAAAACGTCGTCAGCTTGCAATTGATGATGAAGCCTTCGCCGAAATTGCGGTCGCCACGGCAGCCGGTGAAGCGGTGATAGAGCCCCTCGACGACGAAGCCGACGTCGGAAATCTCGCCGACGCAATTGCTGATGAAATGATTGGCGTCACGGATGAGGAAGGCAGCGATGGTGCGTTGCGTCGGCGCACCGCTCAGCGCATGCAGGGATGTGTTCGACTCGATGCGATTGAGATAATGGTCCGTGCCGCCGATGGTAATCGCGCCAGCGAGCTTCGGCCGGGCGCGGTTGAGCAGCACATTGGTTGTCAGGATATCTTCGATGGCGCAGGCCATGCCGCTGGTGATGACGATCGCCTCGTCAGCGAAATTGTCGAATTGCGCCACTTTGATCGCGCACCAGCTTGCCTTCTGCAATCTGATGCCGCCCGCCGCCAGATTGGGGCCGCCACCGCGAAAGTTGATACCCGTCACCGCCGCCGCCGTCACGCCCGTCTCCGGCGTGTCGAGGCAGAAGCCGGGGTGTACACAGCGCAACGACGAACCCAGGATCTTGCTCGGCGCGTAGCCATAGGCCGCTGCGGTAGAGGAGAGCGTCACCCCATTCTTCAGCAGCACGTTGTTGCAGATGTAAGCGCCGGGCGGAACGCGCACCACGCCGCCGCCGCGCTTCTCGGCCCAATCGATCGCCGCCTGGAACGCCACGCTGTCGTCGACATCGTCATCGCCGCGGGCGCCGAACCAGCACACATTGATATCGCCGGAGAACACGCGGACGAAACGGCCCGGCTGGCCGTCCGCGACGCTGTCGGGCTTGATGTAAACGCCATTGTCGTCGGCAGCCTGCGAGTTCGCCATCCAGCGGAACGTGCCGCCGCCGCGGTCGTTCTCCGCATGGTGGTTGAGCACGATCACATCGATGTCGGCGAGATCATGCGGATCGTCCACCGTGCGCAGATCGGAAAGCGTCGCAAAGCGGCTCTGCGCTGCCAGCGGCTGGGCGGCCGGATCGGGGTTGTCCGCCGCTGCGGCAGCCGCGCGCTCGGTCAGCGCCAAGGTGCTCGAACCGACAAAGCCGCCGAAAATGAATTTGAGGAGGTGGCGCCGCCGCAGAAAACCTGTGTCCAAAATACCCATATGAACCAGCTACTCCGAATGTGCCCGGCGCCCGCGCCGCTGCATAAGCCAAAGGGCCGCGCAAGTCACGCTGAACCAAGTCACGCCGGCCGGCGCAAGCGCCGCCGCGCCGCCCGCACGAAATGACCGGCGAATTTGCGCGGGCTCTTGCGCCCGACGCCCATGATCTGCGCAAGCCGCGCCCGCAACCGCGCGGGATCGCCCGGGAGCGCCTTGCCCGCCGCGAGCCGCGCGAAGAGATCGGCAAAGCCATAGGTCTTTTCGGACGGCAGATGCCAGACCGGCAAGCGTAAATCCGCCACGCGCGTATTGTTGAGCTTCCAGGTCGTCCAGATGCGCCGGGCGATATGGTTGGCGTTCGGCGCCCTGAGCCCCAGCCGCCACATGAGATAGCTAAAGAAATGCGCCTCGTCGGAGAAATAGCGGTTGCCCGTCGCCGCCAGCGCGTCGTTGCGCAGCCGCACCTCCCGCGCAAGCGGCATGAGCCGCGCGAGCAGCGCGCCGCTGATTCCATAGAATTCGCCGCCGAAATATTCGGGTGGCACGGGCGGGCGCTCATGGCCGATCTCGGCATAGACATCCATCGCCTGCCGGCGGGACAGGCCGTTGGCATCCTCGTCCTCGCTGACGTCGACGGTTATGAGCAGGGCGCCGGCGTGGCGGGCGAGAGCGAAGGCCGGAGATAAATCGCCGACAACGAGGCAATCATTGTCCATCACCAGCAGCGTATCGTCCGCATTGAGCCGCGCCGTCCCATACTCGAGAATGTCGAACAGGAAATATTGGTTGAACCAGGGCCGGCGCGAGCCGGCGGGCGCCCAGGTGTAGCGCAAGGTGACAAGCTCGACGCCGAAATCGGCAAGCGCCTTGTTAAGGTCTATACCGTCGACGACGGGAAGCTGCGCGATGTTGGTGAACAACAGGAATTTCACGCCCTCCTTTTTGAGAAAGGCATGGGCGCTCCAGAAGAGGGTGTAGACGCAGCGCCAATAGATGTTCTGCGTCGTCTGGCTCGTCGTCAGCCCGCCGACCTGCGGATAAAGCCCGCCCTCCTTCGGCGATTCGACATACATCCAAGTTGACACATAATTGGTGGCGCTCATCTTTGGTTCAGCCAACTCGATATTGTTCTAAAAAATGCGCGCGGGCGCGCGCTCTGGGATACCACGTTGCAGGTGCGGTGAAATGACTGGCGGCGAAAAAAACGGGCGGGCGTTGCGTCTCGGCCTCTTGACCGCGCGGGTCTCGCGCCTCGGCGGCGGCGTCTTCGAAGCCGTGCTGGCGCAGGCGCAGGCCTTGAATGCGCATGGCGGCATCACGCCCATCGTCTTCGGCGCCGCGGACGAATTCACAGCCGAGGACAAAAAGCGCCTCGGCCCCATTGAACTCGTCAGCGTGCCGAGCCGCGGCCCGGCCGCCTTCGGCTATGCGCCGGGCCTTCTGCCGCTGATCCGCGCCGCGGATCTCGATGTCCTGCATCTGCATGGGATTTGGCAATATGTCTCGCTTTGCGGCGCGCGTTGGGCGGAAGAGACCAAGCGGCCCTATCTGATTTCGCCGCACGGCATGCTCGACCCTTGGATTACGGCGCGCGGGCGTTGGAAGAAGGCGCTGGCCCGCACCGGCTATGAGCGGCGGAGCTGGCGCGATGCCAGCCTCTTCCACGCCCTGACCGAGGCGGAGGCGAAGGACATTGCGCGCGAGACTGGCGCGGAAAAATCGCGCATCGCCGTCGTGCCGAATTATGTCGCCGCCGACACCGCCCCGCCCGTTCCGCGCGCGCCGCTGGTGCTTTATATCGGCCGCATTCACCCGAAGAAGAATTTGGAGGCGCTCGTCGATGCCTGGCGTGCGGCGCAGGCCGGTGAAGCGGGCTACCGGCTCGCCATCGCGGGCTGGGGCGAGCCGGCGCATGTCGCGGCTTTGCAAGCCAAGCTCGCGGCGCTCGCCGATCCCGCCATTGCTTTCCTCGGCCCGATCTATGGGGCGCAGAAGCAGACGCTGCTGCGCGAAGCCCGCTTCATGGTTCTGCCCTCCTTGAGCGAGGGATTGCCCATGGCCATTCTCGAGGCCTGGGCCGCCGCCACGCCCTGCCTCATGTCGGCGGCCTGCAATCTGCCGGAGGGCTTTACCCAGGGGGCGGCTTTGGAAACCGGCATCGATACGGCGAGCATCGCCGCCGCGCTGCGCCGGGCGCTCGCTCTGCCGGCGAGCGATTGGCAGGCTATGTCGGCGGCGGCACGGGCGCTGGCGCAAAGCCGCTTTTCGCCGGAGGCGGTCGCGGCGCAATGGGCGGCGATCTATCATCGGCTGGCCGGAGGGGAGTATATGTGAGCGGGCCATGACCATTCTCGACGCACGGAAAACCAAGCCGCTCGAAGGCGGCGCGAGCTTCAGCCTCGCCAACCGGGCCTCGCGCGCCCTGTGGCAAGTCGCCTGGACGGTGCTCGCGGCCTGGACGCCGCCGCCACTGTTCGGCTGGCGGACGACGCTGCTGCGCCTCTTCGGCGCGCAGATCCATCCGACCGCCCGCGTCTATGGCAAGACCCGTGTCTGGTATCCGCCGAACCTCGTGATGGAAGCGCACGCGCTGCTCGGCCCCGGCGTCAATTGCTACAATCAGGCGCCGATTACGATTGGCGCCAAGGCGGTCGTCTCACAGGGCGCGCATCTCTGCGCTGGCACGCATGACA
>JARLIV010000110.1 GCA_031291555.1 Methylovirgula sp.
CACGCATGACATCAACGACCCGGATTTCCAGCTGATCGCCAAGCCCATCGCGATCGGGGCGCAGGCCTGGGTGGCGGCGGAGGCTTTCGTCGGGCCAGGTGTCAGCATCGGCGAGGGCGCCGTGCTCGGCGCGCGGGGCGTGGCCTTCCGCGACATCGAGCCCTGGGCGGTTTATGCCGGCAACCCGGCCAGAAAGCTGAAGGACCGGCCGCGCTTCTAAGACGCGCCGGTCCCTGGGATGGAAGCCAGAACTGGGTTCAATAAGCCTGCTGGCGGGTGATTTCGAGGCAGGTACGCAGGATGATCTTGAGGTCCAGCGTCAGCGACCAATTGTTGATGTACCAGAGGTCGAGATCGACGCGCTTACGCATATCCTCGACCCGCGCCGTCTCGCCGCGTTGGCCATTGACCTGCGCCCAGCCGCTCATGCCCGGCTTGACGTGGTGGCGGAAGGCATAAGTGGCGATCAGCCGGCCATAATGATCGTCATGCGCCAAAGCGTGCGGGCGCGGGCCGATGAGCGACATGTCGCCTTTGATGACGTTGAAGAGCTGCGGCAGCTCGTCAATGCTCGTCCGGCGCAGCAGAGCGCCGACCCGGGTGATGCGGCGGTCGCCGCGTGCCGCCTGGATAACGACCGGGCCGTCTTCCATCACGTTCATCGTGCGGAACTTGTAGATATGGAACTTCTCGCCATCGAAGCCGGTGCGCTGCTGGCGGAAGAGCACCGGGCCTTTGCTGTCGAGCTTGATGGCGATGGCCACAAGCAGCAGCAGCGGCGCCAGCGCGGCGGCGGCCAGGCTCGCCAGCACCGCGTCGAAGGCGCGCTTGATGAAGCGCTCGGACGGGGTCAGCGGCGCGCGCTGCATTTCGACCGAGAGCATGGCCTCCGGCGCGAATTCGGGCTGATGGTCAAGCGTCGCGCGGACCGTCCGGTCCGGGAGCAGACGCACGGCCAGCGGCGAGGCGCGGAAACGCTCCTTGATCTTTTCGATCACCTCGGTCCGGCGCCAGTCGACGGCGATGACCAGCTCGTCGGCCCGGTGGCGCCGAGCGACGTCGATAGCAAGGTCGAGCGCAGCGATATCGACCCCGCCGGCGGTCTTTTCGCCAGCGCCGGCGATCGTCACCCGCGCCAGTTCCTTGAGGCCGAAATGATGCAGCAGGTTCTTGGAGCTCAGGTGCCCGAGCTCGGCCGGCTCGCCGACGATCACGGCGCGACGGCCGACGATACCGCCCTGGGCGATGACCGAGCGCAGGAGCCGCGCGGAAAAGGGCCGCGAGCCGAGCAGAACGGCAAGCTCCGTCAGGGCGAAGATGATGATCGTGCCGCGGGAGAAGATCGTCCCGACCCTGAGCAGGAAGAGCACCGCCGTCAGCGAGAAAAGGACCGTCGCCCAGACGAACACGATCTTGGAGATGTTCTTCTGCGGGTTGAGGGTGACCTGCATATTGTAGAGGCCGAGCGCCTTGGCGAGCAGGATGTAGCCGAGCCCGCCGCAGAAGCCGATGCCGAGCGCGATATCGATCTGCTCGATATCGTGGCGGATGAGAACATTGTAGAACCAGTCAGCAAAAATGCTGGACAGGACGATCAAAACGCCATCGACCGCGCCGACAAAAGCGGCAACGGTGTAATAGGAAATGGTCAGACGGCGGGAGACCCAAGAGGTTTTCGCTGGGCTGGCGATGCGTACGATTTGATCCATGAACTCACACACCACGCATAGATCGTAGGAGGAAATTCGGAGAGGAGGGGAATTTCCTCTCTGGGGAGATGTCTAATCCTTCCTGCATGAACGGCGGCTGTACGGAGCCGTAGCCCAGACGAATTTTCAAAATAAAGAAGCAACGATCAGGCCACACTCAGGCGCACCCAAACGCCCGCCGAAGCGATAGTCAATCGCGGAGAGAACGGAGCCCGACTTTCAACGGCAAGTTGGCCGCATCAAGGCAGCGCCATTGATCCCGGAAACTCGAACCGCCTGCTAGGCCCTGCTCGCCGTCTTGCCGGCGCGATCGAGCGCCGCGAATTCCGCGTCCGACAGCGCGATCGCCGCGGCGGCGACATTCTCCTCGAGATGGGCGACCTTGGACGTGCCGGGAATGGGCAGCATGACGGGACTGCGCTTCAGGAGCCAAGCGAGCGCCACCTGGCCCGGCGTGCGGCCATGTGCCTTGGCGATCTCGTCGAGCGCCGAGCCGCTCTCGGTGAGCCTGCCGGCCGCGAGCGGATACCAGGGGATGAAGCCGATCCCCTCAGCCTCGCAATAGTCGAGGACATCCTCGCTGTCGCGGTCGACCAGATTGTAACGGTTCTGAACAGTGGCGACCTTGAAGACCTTCTGCGCCGCCTTGATGTCGGCGACCGAGACTTGGCTGAGGCCGGCATGGGCGATGACGCCCTCATCGAGCAAGGACCGGATCAACGCGAACTGCGCCTCGCGCGGCACCTGCGGGTCGATCCGATGTAGCTGCCACAAGTCGATGCGCTCAATGCCAAGCTTCCTAAGACTCTTGAGCGCCTGCGCGCGCAGATAATCGGGCTCGCCATTCGGCATCCAGCGATTGGGGCCGGAGCGGGTGAACCCCGCCTTGGTCGCGATGAACAGGCCTTTATAGGGGTAGAGCGCCTCGCGGATCAGCTCTTCCGAAACGTCCGGCCCATAGGAATCCGCGGTATCGATGAAATTGACGCCCAGTTCCGGCAGCCGCCGCAAGGTGCGCAAAGCCTCGGCGCGATCGGCCGGCGGCCCCCAGACGCCGGGGCCGGTGATGCGCATGGCCCCGAAGCCGAGCCGGTGAATCTTAACGTTGCCGTCAACGACGAATGTTCCCGATTTGCTGGCGTCAAGATCTGCCATGCCTGCCTCGTCCCGCTGAAGAATCGTCCGCTTCGCCTAGCTATGGATGCTTCGTAGCTTTGCCAGCCCCGCCGCAAGATGCGGCGGGACCATTTTGGAGTTGGGCCTCTGCCATGCGGCGAGGCTCCCGGCGCCCTTACGGCTCGCCGGGACGCTTCTTGCCGCCCTCATGGCCCGGCGGATGACCGCCACCGCCAGGCGCGCCATAATGGACCGCCTCTTCCCTGTGCGGCACTTCCCTGTGCATCGGCGCTTCCATATGCGGCACCCCCGCTTGGTGCGGAGGCATTTCCCTATGCATCGTATCCGCCGCATGCGGCGCGGCCTGCATGCGCATCGCGTGCGGCGGCGTGCCCATACCGGGTTCGACATGCTCACGCTTGTGCGGACCACGCATGCCGTTGGCCGGCGTCTCCAGGCCATGCGCGAGCGGCTTTTCGTGGACCGGCTTGCCGCCCTCCGCCGGGGCGAGCGGCGCACGTGGCTCATGCCGCTCAAGCGGCGGGTGCCCCGCGCCGGCGCCGACCGGGTTCGCCTCAAGCGCGCCCGCTCCCCCTTCATGCGGAGGCTTATGCGTGGCATCGCCACCCTCGAAGCCGATGGGCCGTGCCGTCGCCCCGATTGCGGGGTGGCCATGATTGGTCGAGGCGAAGCCGGCGCTGTTCACGCTGGCGGCGCGCACGTGCTGGGTTTGCCAATGCGTCGGCGGATGATGCGGCTCGCGCGCCGTGGCCTCTTCCGCCGCTGTCGGCCGCAGCGTCAGGCCGCCCTCGCCGCCATTGTAGCTGACGCGGGTGTTGTTGTTGATGACGACCGTCTTCTCATAGACGTTGGTGATCCGCGCGCCTTCGAGGTTCGTCACCGCGCGATTGTAGTAAAAGGCGCCATGGTCCCAATGGCCGCCTTCGAAGCCCCGCCCGCCATAGCCATAGCCGTAGTCGACGCCACCGTAGAAGCCGACATGCGGCCCCCAATAGCCGCGATGGAACACGTAGGCACCGTTGACGAAGCCCCAATACGGCGGCGTCCAGAGAAGGTCCTCCTCCGGCGGCTCGACCCAGGTGCCCGGCACCCAATAATAATCGACATTGTTCCAGGCCCAGTAGCCCGGCGTCCAGATATAGCCAGGACCAGGGATCGGCGGCTGATCATAGTCGGGCAACGGCGGCGGCGCGTCTTCGGAACTGATTCCGGTGACCGTGCAGTCGGTTGATTGCGCATAGCTCAAATCGAAAGGGGCAATCGAAATAAGCAAGGTTGTTGCGAGAGCATAGGAAACGAGGCGCATTCAAACTCCTTATGCGGGCATTGCGAATCTTGCGGACATGACAAGCAAGTACGACAAGAATGCGTCGCCTGCGGCGCGGCTGTGCGGCAACGCATAACCCCCGCGTGAACGCGCACCAGTTCGCCGTTGCCCGAGCTCGGGGACGAGTCTAGGCCCACCCGTCCGTCATTGCGTTTTCGAGAAACAGCCGGCGCATGGGCCGGCGCCGCTCGCTCAGCTCTGGTCCGAGGCGTGGCCGTACATGCTCGGGTCTTCCTTCGGGCCGTCCGCCGTCCAGATGACGCGCAGCGGCAGCGGGATCTGCGGCCTCACGCCGCCGTCCACGCCGAGCATCTGATTGACGACCCATTTGGTGCACTGCTTGCGCTCGGTCTCGATGAGCCGGGTCTCGATCTCCGCGATGGCGGCGGCGCCGCCCCCCGATCCCGCAATCGATTCCACATTGTCGGACAGGCAATCGAAAATGATACGCTGGGTGCGATAGATCAGCGTGTAGGGATGATCGGCGCGGCTGAAAACATATTGGAAATGCGCGATGCCTTCCGACGAAGCCTTTTGCAGCAATTCTTCCGTATCTTCGCGCACGTCGCCCTTCACGAGATCGCCGCGCGCCTGATAGAGCCGCTGCATGAACAAGGTCGCGCTGCGGTTGGCGGCGAGCAATTCGGAGGTTTCGAACAGGCGCGCGTAGACTTCACGCGCGGATTTCTTGATCATGGAATTGAGATCGGCCATCGAGACCGCGCCGCGATTGTTGCCCTCGAACAGGCCGCCGATCTCGTCGGTGACGCGCTTGATGATCATGCCGCGCAGCCGCTCGGCTGACCAGTTCTCGCCGATGAATGTCTCGAACCGCTCTAGCTTGGCTTGCAGGATGGCTTCCGTCAGCGCATCGAGCACGGCTGTCTCGGTCACATCGCCCTGGTGGCCGGAAGCGCTGAGCTTCGACTTGAGCGTCTGCATGAGCTGATCGACCATGATCGTATAATCGCGATCGGCCTCGTCGATCGCCGTGGCCGAGCCCACCTCGGTGTCGGAAGAGCCGACCGCACCAAGCGAATCGCTGGCATTGACGTTCTTCAGGAGAGCGAGCTGTTCGTGTGCCGGCGGCGCAAGCTTGGCAAGCTCGCGCATCTCCTCGTCATCGGGAAAGGCGGAGGAGACGCTGTCATCCTCGTCGCTGTCGCCGGCCGGGCGGTGGCGATGCGCATGATGCGGCCGGTGGTGGGTGTTGCCATTTCCAAAAAACAATTGATGAAGGAACGTCTCCAGCCCGAATTGCGCTCGCGCCGGCGTCGTGGCGATGAAGCTGCTCAAAGCAAATGTGCAGGCGGCGACGAGGCACGAGCTTCGCCACAGATGAGCACGCTGAGCAGCCATGCAGTTCCTCCCGACCCGCGCGAACGCAGCGATTCATATCTTGCCTATTACACCCACAATCGCAACGGCACCGGCCGCCATCCTTAGTCGTGCCGACGGGTCGCAGCCGTACCGCCGTCGACCGTATCGCGCGCCTCCTTGATCTGCTGATAGATGAGATCGGCGAAGGGGACTTGCGTCTTTTTCGCCAAGAGGAAGCTGGCGATCAAAGTGCGCCGGAGCGTTGCATTGTCGTAGCAGCCCGTCTGCCGTTCGATACTGCGGAATTGCGGCTCGGTCGGCGACACCCGGCGGCCCCAATCCCAGACCCAAAGCGTCGCATAGCGGCTGTAATAGCCATTGCAGCCCAGCGGCACCTCCAGCTTGCGAACTTCGACCTTGCGGATATCGGGATTGACCGTGCCGTAGAAGTTCTGCAGCCGGTCGATCTCGTCCTGGCTCAGCAGCGGCCGGCCGTTGATGTCGTTCGCCTGCCCGTTGACAGCCATCTCGGCGAGCAGAATGCCAGCATCGCTCTCGAAGAAGGGATTGCCATCCTCCGTCGTCGGATCGGCCTCGGCCGAAAGCTTTATGGCCTGATAGGCATATTGCATCGCCTTCAGCGGGTCCTTCGCCAGGCCGAACTCGCCGTTGCGGTAGATTTCGGCGAGATAGGTGGCCGCGCGGGCTGAACCTTGGCTGAGCGCCCGCCGCAGCAGATCGACGGCTTCGTTTGCGCCGTTCTCTGGACTGGTGAGAATGCGCCCCGAACGAAGCCGCTCGGCGAGATCGATCTCCGCATCCTCGAAGCCGCCATGTGCGGCAAGCCGATAATAGCGCGCCGCGATTTCGGGTTGCGGAATCGGCAAGCCGTCACCTGCCTCCATCATGATGGCGAGATTGTATTGCGCCTGCGCATTGTTGGCGAGCGCAGCGCGGCCAAACCAGAGAAGCGCGCGCGAATCATCCGAGAGCACGCTCTTGGCATCGTCGATATCGCCGTTGTCGTCGACGATTTTGTAGCCGTAGAAATAGAAGAGCCCGAGATCGACTTTCGCGTCGACCGAGCCGGCGTCGGCGGCGCGCTCCGCCCATTCGACCGCACGGCGCGGATTGGGGCTGACGCCCTGGCCGTACCACAGCGACTCGGCGACATCGACCATGGCGGCGACCGAACCGGCCGCGGCCGCCTTGCCCATCCAATCATAGGCCTCGGCGAAATCGGCCTGGATGCCGAAGAGGCCTTTCTTATAGCGCAGGCCAAGCTCATACATCGCCGCCGGAAAGCCCTGGTCGGCGGCCTTGGCCAGATCCTTGTTCGCCTGGTCCTGATCCTGGTCCTGATTTTCCGCCTCTGCGTAATCGTAGACCGTCGCCAGGCTGTAGAGCGCCGCGACATAGCCACGGTCGGCGGCGTCCTTGAACGCCGCATGCGCCGCGAGCAGCTTCTCCTGCCGCGCCGGATCGTCCGGCCGCATGGAATTGGCCGCCGCCTGTTGCGCACGCCCGTAATTATAGAGAAAACGCGCGATCCGCGGGTTGCGCGTGATCGACTTCTGGCAGGTCGTTATGGCCGCGTCGAAATCGAGCTCGCCGAGCGGCACACCCGGCACTTCCGGCGGCCGCGCGGTATCGATATCCGCCGCGGCGAGGCGATCGCAATCGTCGATGTTGCGCTTGAGCGGCGTCGCGGTGAACGAACTGCCTTCCGGCGAACTGATGAGGTTGACGAGAGCGCGGCGGGCCAGCTCCGCGGTCGGGCAATCGTGGAACCGGCGCCGATGCCGCTCCAGCGTCTCACGGGTCGGCTGCTGGCTGATCTGCTCCCAATCCTGCTGCGCGCCTTCGCATTGTTGTTGCGGCAGCGGGAAGCGTTCGGCGCCGACAGAATCGACGAGGGTGAAATCGGCCGACGTCGCGAGATTGTCGAAATATTCCGGATCCTGTTCGAAGCCGCCCTTCGCCGCATAGGCATGAACGACGAGCCGCGCGCGTCCCGCCAGTTGCGGCAGGGTTTGGCCGGGCCGCTGCATCTCCTGGCGAAAAACCTCCGTGAAGAGCGAGTTTCTGCGCTTATCGCTCGCGCCGAAGCTCTCGATCGCCGTTTCGCCATACGAGGCTGAATAGAGCACGAGGAAGCCGTTCGGCAGATCGTCATTCGGCAAAAGCCGGCTGCCGGAGGTGGCGCTGCGTTTGAGGGTACGGATATCCGCGGTCGCCGGCGGCAACGAGCGGCAGGCGTCGAGAACGATGAACGCCGCCGCGGGGTTCTTCTCAGCGATCGCATGGACGATGTCGGCGACGGAAACGCCATCTTTCGGAATTTCGTCGGCATCATATTGGCTCTCGAATGCAGGCATTTTCAGCGCGATGATGTCGTCACGGCGGTCGGCGTCGAGCAAGCGCGCGCGCGTGTAGGTCTTGAGGCTCTTCAAACTCCCCAGCAGGAGGTAATTCGTGTTGGTCGCCTCGATGCCCGTGCCGTGGCCCGAGAAAAAGAAGAAGACATCGTCGCCTTCGTCGATCGTTTTCAGAAAGGCTTGAAACTTCTTGTCGAATTCGTCCCGCGTCCGCAGATCGGTCGCGAGCGTGATGTTCTTCTTGTCGAATCCGACCTCCTGAAGATCGGCGGCAATATCGGCGGCGTCATTGTCCGCACGCGTCAGATTCTGGATGTCGGGATCGTCGTAGCGCTGAATGCCGAGCACGAAGGCACGGCGCGTCTCCGCCTGCGCGCCCGTCGCCGCGAGCAAAGCCAGAAGGCCCAATCCCATAAATGCCAGCGTGCCGACAATCCGGGCCCTTCGCACTTGCACCATTACGAACCTCTCACGCCGCGCCGCCGATCACTTTGCGCGTCGCGCCTCACGGCGCAAGGGTCCTGTCGGCGCGAAGCCGGTATATTGCAGTCCATTTTGGCGTAAATAGAACCGTTCCGTTGTCCGGAACTGCAAAGCTTCGCCATGCACATTACGGCAGCGTCTGCGCTTTGCCGCCCCGCGGCGCCATCAGCCGATCGGCGTGATCAATCGCGTGACTTTGCCGATGACGGCAACGAAATCCGTGGCGCGCAAGGCCAGCGCCCCTTCAAACGGATAGTCGAGCAGCCGCGCGACGACGAGGATGCTCGTCACCGCAGCCGTGAAGACGGCCGCGACCATTGCGGCCGAGGTCCGGTAGCGCAGGCCCGAGAGCACGACGAAAGCCACCAAGATTAATTCAAACGCAATCAGCACCGTCCACAGCGCGCCGGGGATACCACTGCCCGCCTGAAATATCCGCATTTCGCGCTGCGTATGGGCCTGGGTGAGTAGGGAAAGAATTTCCGCTTTCTTCTCGCGTGCCGTCGAATCGTCCGCGTTGAGATTGGCCACGGCCTGGATCAGCGCCTGCAGCTTTCGATCCGTGGCGAGATCCTCGCTGCGATGCGCCGCCATCACTGGCCATTCGTCGTGCACGACGCTGTCGAGATAGGCTTTTGTCTTGGTCAGGATATTGTTCGCTTCCGCCGGCGGCAAGGTCGCCGCGATGATCGCGGCGCCATGCGTAGCGCCGACCTCGAGATCGATCGCCGCCGACGCTTCGTTATATTCGGTCCAGGCTTCGCTGAAGACGAAGGCCAGAAGAACGGCGAATATCACGCCGAGCTGCAAAAACACCGTCGCGCCGACATCGTGATGCTCGCGCCGCAGATCGGCCGCGACGAATTTTTGGACAAACAGCGTCACGCCGGCAGCAACGAAGCCAGCCCCAACGACGATGAGGAATGCCGTGACGTAGCTCATGGTTCAGCCGCGCAAATTCGTCATGTCAAAGCCCGAGGAGGCTATTTGCCGGAACTTATCCAAGACTGACGCCGGGCCTCTGTCAAAGCGCCGGCGCGGGCAAGACGGCCAACGCCTCCTCTGCGGCGCGAATTCCGCTTTCCCACGCGCCATGCACGGTCGAGAAGAAAGAAGGATGCGTCGCCTCGCCGGCGAAGAAGAGCCGCTCCGCCACCGGCGCGGCGAGCGCCGACCGCGCCGGTGCATACCCCGGCAGCGCGTGCGAATAGGAGCCGAGGGCCCAGGGATCGCGCGCCCAACCGGTCTCGGCAAGGGGCATCGCGCGGCGGCGGAACGACGAGCCGAGGAGCGCACTCAATTCGTCGAACGCGAAGGCGCTCAGCGCCCCCTCGCCTTCGCGGATCAGATCCTCGGCGTTGCGCCCGCCGATATAGGCTTCGACATAGGGGCGGCCGAAAGGCCGCGTGTGATACGATCCGGTCGCGGCGCGATCGACGCGGCCAAAGAGATGGCCCTCGACCGGCAGTTCTTCCGGCTGCGCGAGAAGAAGAAAGGCTTTTTCCGCCGTGCCGAGCCGCAGGCCCGCGGCGGCTTCGATCTTCTCCGGCAGGCGCGGCGAGAAGGCGATCCGCTCCTTGGCGAGGATATTCGTCGGCACGGTGAGGATCACCGCGCGCGCCGACACCGGGCCCTGCTGCGTTTCGAGATGCACCGGCACGCGGTTATGATCGATGGCCGTCACCGCGCAATCGAAACGCGGCGCGATGGAGCCGGCCAGGGCTGCGATGGCCGTGCCATACCCCTGCCTGATCCGCCAATTCACGCCCGTATCGACATAGGCACCATAGTCGAGCACCGAGACACGATCATATTCGGCACCATTGTAATAGGAGCTGACCGCGTCGATCAGACTGTTCCAGCGGCAGCCGGGTTCGAAATAATCCGACGCCGGAGAATCGGTCCCCTTCAAGGCGGCGGCGGCAAGCCGCGCATCGAAAGCCTCGAAAGCTTCGGCGAATTCCTTCTGCTCCGCCGTGCTGAACCCCTGGTCGCCGGATTGGCGGCCCCAATTCACCGAATTCTTTTCGAACGCGAAGCCGGCCGCCTCGATGAGCGGAACAAGCACATTGCGATCTGCGGAATGCACCCAGCCGCAGCCGGCATCGAGCGGAAACGCGCCCCGCGCCGCGAATGTGAAGGCGCGCCCACCAAGTCGCTGGCGGGCTTCGAGCACGACAACGTTCCGGCCGGCGCGCGTCAGTTTAAGCGCCGCCGCAAGCCCGGCCGCACCTGCACCGACGATCGCGACATCAAACCCTTCCTGCATCTTCAACCCAACCCGCCCGTCGCAGGCTTGCATTTAGCAGGACACGCGCATTTGCAAATGAAGCGCCCCATGGCCTGAACGCCCCATGGCGCGGCCAGCCCCGCGAAGATCGCATGACAGACCCGCGTCATCTTCACGCACCCGCGCTGCTCGGGATCACGTGAAGCCTGAGCTTCTTCGCCACCCCCGCCCTCGCGAGTCGATCCTTCTGGAGCCTCTCCTCGGCCGGCAGCGCGGCGGTCCCCCGCTGCGGTCCACGAGCCAGAGCCTGTCCGGAAAAATGATCAAATTGATTCTGGTTATGGTTTACAAATCGTTACTTCGAGCCCAACTTAGATGGGTGCCGGTGAATTATCGGCTTGGAAGATTCGGATTTGTGCCGTGTTAACGCAATCCGTCCACACGATTACGCGCCCCAAAGACATTGAGATTTCGTCGGCCGAAGTGATCGACGAAATCCGCGATAAGGCGGGGCCGCTTGCGCAGCTCAAGCTCGATTACGAGCCGCAGATCAAAACCCTTTGGGTGACGATCGCGCCGGAGCCGAAGCCGGTTTTCACCCTTGGCCTTGTCGACAGTGTTTCTCGCTTGCAAAAGGCGATCGTCTCGCTTTGGGGCAAGGCGGACTATGGGCAATCGCCCATCCGTTTCTTCGCCTACCGCGCCAAAGGCCCCATTTTCACCTTTGGCGGCGATCTCGACTTTTACCTTGACTGCATCGGCCGGGGTGATCGTGCCGCCTTGCAGGAACATGCGCGGCTCTCGATAGAAGGCGTCCTGGGCAATGCCTCCAGCCTCTCGGGGACGACGATCACGATGGCGACGATCGAGGGCAAGGGCATCGGCGGCGGCATCGACGCGCCGCTCTCTTGCAACATGGTGATCGCGGAGAGCCAAACCTCGTTCAGCTATCCGGAGGTCAAGTTCAATCACTTCCCGGTCGCCTCCGTGGCCGTCCTTTCGCGGCGCATCGGCACCAGAGCGGCGCACAAGCTTCTTTCGACCGGCGCTGAATTGACCGCCGCGGAATTCGAGACCCTGGGCGCGCTCGATGCCGTCGCTATGTCTGGTCAAGGCGAAGATTGGCTGCGCAAATATGCGAGTGAGACAATGCCAATGCATGCCGCCCGGCTCGGCCTCTACGAAGCCTTCCACCGGCGCCGGGCCGAAGAGTTCCGCAGCGAGCTCATCGCGCTCGCCGCTGCCTGGGCGGACCACATGCTAAGATTGGCTCCGATGGAGATTTCCCGCCTGCAGCGCATCAGCGTTGGGCAGGACCGCATGCTTCAACACCTCTACAACGAGGCGAAGGCGAAGAATCTTGAGCCGGGACTTGTCTGAATTCGCTCACTGCCTCTGCCGCTGACCATTTGAACGCGATCGCCTACAAATTGGTCTAAAATTTAATAATATCGAGCAACAACCGGTCAACGATTCTATGTGCAGGGTGGCCTAGAAGGCTTTATCCCGATCAAGTGCTTGTGGCCGGAATGATTCTCAAGGATATCCGCTGGCGAATTTGGCGACGGGCGCAGATCTGGCGGCACACCCGGCGTGACGCCGACCTTTACAATCATCTCGTCAGCTCGCTGTTCACCTCGCAATCGTCTCTCAACTCGGCGAATTTCCTCGGCATGGCCGTCGCCACGGCCGGCTACCTGTTGACCAGAGACAAAATCTATCTGCTCCTCGCCGCCGTGATGCTCGCCTCGGGGATTGGGCGGACGTCGGTGTTCCACAGCTTCGTCCGCCATAAGGATAAGCTGACGACGCGCAGCGACGGCGCCTATTACGACCGGCTCTTCTTCATCTATTCCGTGCTCTTTACCGCCGCCTTCGGGCTGACGTGCTATGCCCTCATCCGGCATCCCGCATCGACCGGAACGCATGCGGTCGCTGCCGGCGCCGCCGTCGGCTATGCGATGGGCGTCGTCGCCCGCAACGCCGGACGCCCCTACATCGTGCTCGTGCAAGTCATGCTCACCATGTGCCCGATGATCGTCGGCTATGCGTTGATGCATAACACCTATGGCAACGTGGCGGTGCTGCTCTTGAGCGGAACGATGCTTGCGACCATCTTCGTGACCTTTTCGCTGCACCAGAACGTCATCGCCGTCTACAATGCCGACAAGGCGACGCGGCACCTTGCCATGTTCGACAAGCTGACGGGCCTGATGAACCGGCATACGTTCGGCGAGCAGGTTTCACAAGCGATCAGCACCGAGCCGGAGAAGAAATTCGCCATCCTTTATCTTGATCTCGATCGCTTCAAGGAAATCAACGACACGATGGGCCACACGGCGGGCGACGCCGTCATCATCGAAGTGTCGCGCCGGCTACGCGCGGTCACGCGCACCGGCGATCTCATTGCGCGCTTCGGCGGCGACGAATTTCTCATCAAGCTCGGCTGCACGGAGCCTGTTGAAATCGAGCATATCGTCCGGCGCATTGGCGCGACCTTGGCACAGCCAGTGAGCGTGGAGGGCAAGGTTTTCGCGCCGACGGCGAGCATTGGTGCCGCCGTCTTCCCCGATAACGGGCTACTTGCCGGAGACATCATCAAGAAGGCTGACATCGCGCTTTACGAGGCCAAGCGCGCCGGCGGCAAGACATACCGTATTTTCGTGCCGGAGATGGAAAGCGAGATGCACGCGCAGCGCACCTTGCGCAACGAGGTCCAGCTCGCGGTCGACCGGCACGAATTCGTCCTCTATTATCAGCCGATTTACGAGCTCGCGTCGAAGAAAGTGGTCGCCGTCGAAGCCTTGCTGCGATGGAATCACCCGACGCGCGGCCTGCTCCCGCCCGGCGCCTTCATCTCCGTCAGCGAACAGACAATGGCGATTGTCGAGATGGGCGAGCAAATTCTCGAAGCGGCCTGCGAAATGGCTCTGAAATTGCCGGAGGATATCGCCGTCGCGGTCAATCTCTCGCCGGTCCAGTTCAATCAGCCCGAATTGCTGATCGGCGCGGTCCGCTCCGCCTTGCAGCGGACCGGGCTGGCGGCGCGGCGCCTGCATCTCGAAATCACCGAGACGCTCCTCCTCGCGAATACGCCTTCGACGCGCAAGACGCTCGACATTCTGGCCGGCATGGGTACCAAACTGGTGCTGGACGATTTCGGCACCGGCTATTCGTCGCTGTCGTATATCCAGGATTTTCCGTTCTCGACCATCAAGATCGACAAGAAATTCACCGACAGCCTTTACGTGAACACCGCCGCGTCCGCGATCATCAAGGCAATCACCCAGATTGCCAAGGATCTGTCGCTGGAGATCGTCGTCGAGGGGATCGAGACGACGGAACAGGAATCCTTCGTCCGCATGCTCGGCCCGACGCAGGGGCAGGGCTATCTTTTCAGCAGGCCGCTTTCCGAAGCCGATCTCCTCGCCCGGCTGTCGCGGCATGCGAGCGATCCGCGCCGCATGAGTCTTGCGAGCTAAGCAGCCTCCCGGTGCTTTGGCCGCCGGGAACGAGGCGCTATTTTGCGGCGCGCAATTTCGCCACGAGCTTTCTCAGCCCGGCTTCGTCGATCGAGCCGGCAATCAGATAGGGGCCAACGAGAAAAGCCGGCGTGCCCTGAAGATGCAGCGCATCGGCCTGCGCGTTATTCCTTTGCAGCAGCGCGCTGATCGCGTCGTTATGCGCGGCGAGATCCTTTTTCAATTGCTTGAGATCGATGCCGGCCGTCTCCATGGCCTGCTTGATCGAAGCCTGGGTCGCGGGATCGAGCTTGATCGCCATCAGCGCCTCATGCGCGACCTGATACTTGTTCTGATAATTCGCCGCCAGGGCGACTTTCGCCGCGACGATGGACGACGGCGCGAGGATCGGCCAATCCTTGTAGATGAGCTTGACGTGCCGATCGCTGGCGATGAACCGAGCAAGCTCCGGCGTCGCGCGGCGGCAATAGGGGCAATTGTAATCGAGGAAGGCGACGATGGTGACATCGCCATGCGGATCGCCGGCGATCGGCGCGGCCGGATCGTTGAGTATGCTGTCGACGAGGTTTTGCGCATGCTGCGCCTCGGCGCGCGGCACAACGGCAAAGGCAAAAGCAATCAGCGCCAGCAGACTAAGCAAATGTCTTGGCATGAACGTCCTGTCGTATTTTGCCGCCGGCCATCCTGTCGCAAACGGCGATGGATAAGTTCGCATATATGGGCTGTTCAAATGGGTGGCAATTTGGGAGGAGGAGGCTGGCAGCTCTGCCGGACACGCTTCGGTGGCGCAGCGTGCTGCCCCTTTTCTCCCCAGGGGCTTTCAGGAGTATCTCAATGAAATCGCACTTTCTAGCCGCCCCCGCGCTGGGCGCGGCGCTTGTCTTCGCTGGTTCGGCCTCGGCGCAGGCGCCATCGCGCGACCCGGCGACGGTCAAGGCCGGCACCTATAAGGTCGAGCCCTATCACACGCAGGTCACCTTCACGCTCTCGCATTTCGGGCTCACCGAATTTTCC
>JARLIV010000111.1 GCA_031291555.1 Methylovirgula sp.
CCGAAAGAACCTGCGAGAGATTGGGCCTGGGGGGCGGTCACAGGACATCGGCTGAGACTTTTGACAAGTCTTTTCCTCATCGTTTTCTTCTCCTCGGTCTGGTACATCCTGTTTCCCGCGGGCGCGCTCCCGGCCACCCCCGTCGATAAAGCCTGGGCCTGGGCGAGCCTGATCTGGCTAAGCGGCATGATCCCCGGCACGGTGGGGCTCCTCGGTGCCTTCGCTTATCGCCATCCCACGTCTCTGGATGAGGCCACGCCCATCAACCAGCAGATCTGCTGGCGCATCATCACATCGGGAAAAAACATCGAGATCGTTTTGCGGACGATCCGCCGCTGCCAGGCGGAGATGAAGCGCACGCCGCTCGCGCCTTACGTCATCGAAGTCGTCATCGACAAATGCCCCAATGTCGCGCTCCTGCCGCAGCGTGACTCCGATGTGCGCGTCATCATGGTCCCGGAAGATTATCGCACGCCGAACGGCTCGCGCTTCAAGGCGCGCGCGCTGCATTATGCCCTGCTCAATTCGCCGATATCCGACCACACCTGGATCGTGCATCTCGACGAGGAGACGCAGCCGACATCCTCTGGCATCAAAGGCATATGCAAATTCATCCGCGAGGCGGAATCGACGGGGCGGCTGAACATCGGGCAGGGCAGCTTGCTCTATCATCGCGAGTGGGAGCGGCATCCGTTCCTCACCTTGGCCGATATCGGACGCACAGGGGATGATTTCGCGCGCTTTCATTTCCAGAACCGTCTCGGCATCACATTGTTCGGTCTGCATGGCTCCTACATCGTCGTCCGCAACGATATCGAGAAGGCGACAGGCGGTTTTGACTTCGGGCCGCATGGCGACATCACCGAGGACGCCTTCTGGGCCATGAAGGCCATGCAGCTCGGCATTCGCTGCGCCTGGGTGGAGGGCTATCTGGAAGAACAGTCGTGCATGTCCTTTTCCGACTTCCTGCGCCAGCGTCGCCGCTGGTTCCAGGGCTTGGTGAAGGTCGCGCTTCACGCGCCGGTCGCAGCCCGCTGGCGCGTGTGCCTGGGGCTCAACACTGTGCTTTGGGGCCTTGCGCCCTTTGCCATGCTTTACACCCTTGGCAATCTCGCGCATCACGTCACGATCAGCTCCACGGTGCGGATTCTCGCGAGTTATTCCTTCGCGACCTTCGCGACGCTCTACATCACCGGGTTGAAGGCGAACATGGACGAACACGGCATCACGGGCTGGCCGCGCCGCGCCTTCCTGACAGCAAAGGTTCTCTTGCTGCTGCCCGTCTTCGCGGCCATGGAAGGACTCGGCGTTCTCTGGGCGCTTCTTATGCCGGCGAGAGGATTCGAGGTGGTCAAGAAATAATCCTTAAGCTCCATCCCGGCAGGAGCTTGCCAGTGCCCTCTTATCAGCACGGCGCAGTGTATGAGAAAGAGCAGGTCTGCAGATCGGCAGGACTATTCGGACGACAAGGTGCTGGTTTCGTCGGCAGACGTGTCGGCGCCTTGCCGCCCGGCGGTGTTGCCAGCGAAATCGCAGGCCTTCAATTCGATCCGCGCATTGTCGGTCGCGGCGATCGCGCCGCCGTCGCCCGCGGCGGCATTGGCCTCGAAGCGGCACGTGTCGAATCGCGCCTCGGTATATTCTAGTTGCGAGGCGCGGCTGACGGCGAAGACAGCGCCGCCGTGGCCGCTGCTGGCATTGCCGCGAAAGGTGCAGCCGGTCAGCGTTGCGCGCACGCCGTAATCCAAATAGAGCGCGCCACCGCGCCAGCGGGCCGAATTGTCCTCGAAGGTGCAATTCCGGAAGACCGAGGTCACGCCAACCCGATCAAGCACGGCGCCGCCATTGTTGGCGCTATTGCCGATGAAGAGGCAATCTTCGAAGACCGGCGCGGCGCGGTCGTAGCTGTAGACGGCGCCGCCGTCCGTTGCACTGTTGCCGGAGAAGATGCAATTGCGAACCTTGGTCGAGCGGCCGCTGATGACTTTGGCGAAGGGCGCGGCCTGGCGGGCATTGTGGTAGTTGATGAGGCCGCCGCCCTTACCGTCATAGCCGTCACCGTCGGCGCGTCCGCCGGTGATGGTGAAACCGTCGAGCAGGGCGCCATCGGCGCCGATCACCACATGGTAAGCACCGTTGCCGTCAAGCACGCTCGGATTGTTCGCGGGATCGCGCACCTTGCCCTTGTAGCCGCCGTAGAGCCGCACGCCGGGTTGCAGCACGAAGGCGGAGGAACGGTCCAGTCCAAGCCGGTATGTTCCGCCGGCAATCCGGACTTCGGCGCCATCGGCACCCGCGTCGACGAGCGCCGTCTCGAGGGCTGTGTAGGCGCTGGCCCAGGACTGGCCATCACCTTCCGCGCCGGCTGCCGCATCGACATAGACGAGGCGGGGTGAGTTGACGATTTGCTGTTCCGCGCGCGCCTCGGGCTCGGCCGTCAATCCCGGTACATAAGGCGCGATTTCGTTGCGCAGCCCCGCGATGTCTTCTTCCCGCCAGCGGCCGGGCCGATAGCCGGCATGGTCGGCGCTGGCGCGGGTTAGGATGCGCGGACGATTGTCGTGCCAGACATAGAGTCCTGACTCTTCCCAATCGCAATGATTGTCGGCGATGACGCAATCGATCAGCGTCGGATCATTGGCGGGGCCAGTGCCCAGATAGAGCGGTGCACCGAAATCCGTCGCGGAATTGTGTGTGAAGGTGCAGTTGAAGAGCACCGGCGACGAGCCGCCATCATTGCCCAGGCCGCCGGCGCTGCGCGCCCGGTTTGCGGTGAACAGACAATTGAAGAGCAGGGGCGAGCAGGCGAAGTGATTGTACATGCCGCCGCCCTTGCCGTCCGTCGCATTGTCCTCGAAGACGCAGTTCAGAAAGACCGGATTGACGCCGAGATCATTGCTGACGCCGCCGCCGCGCGCGGTGGCGGCATTGTTGCGGAAGATGCAATCGACGAAGAGCGGGGCCTTCGCCGTACTTTCCGCGCCGTTCGAGGAGCGGCCGGCATTGTAGACCGCGCCGCCCTTGCCGGCCGTGTTGGCCTCGAACACGCAATTGCGCACCACGGGCGCGGCCTGGAAGTTGATCATGCCGCCGCCGGCATCGGTATTGGAGCCAGCGAGGATCGTTTCGGGGGTCAGACGGATCGCGGCAAAGTCGGAGGTGCCCGCGGCGCCTTCGTGCCGGGTTTCACCGCGCCCGCCACAGATCGTGAAACCATCGAGGACCGCACCATCCGCGCCGGTCACGACATGATGGACGCTATCGCCATCGAGCACGGTCCGATGCGTTGCGGCATCGCGCGCGCTCCGCTGCGTCTCGCAGCCCAAAAAGCCGCCATAGAGCGCCTGTCCGGGATGCAGTTGAAAGGTCGCGTCCCGGACATTGCCGGGCACGTAAGTACCGGCGGCGACCCAGATCTCGACCGGGCCAAGAGCGAGCGCATCCTGCAGGTCGCGAAAGGCGGTCGCCCAACTACGACCGTCGGGATTGTCAGGGCGATTGGCGGCGTTCACATGGACAGGGTGGGGCATCATGGCGGACCCGTTTATGGGTTAATTTCGGACGACGCGCCTTGGGAAGGCATATGAAAATTTGGCGATGCGGAACGAATTCGAGCGATCGGTTCCACCGCCTGTGAGACTATTCCACTTACCTTATTGATGACGGGGGCTTTCCGGTATGCGGCGCGGCGTGTTCGCTTGGACCATATGCCCCATCGTTAGCTTAGCCTGGTTGTCGCTTGCATCTGTCGTGACTTATGTTCATTTGTAAGGTAGGATACTTATCCCGGTAGTCGAATGGGAATTTGACGATGATCAAATTCCGGGGCCGCCACAGGGCGGCTGCGAGCAAGCGACCATAACCACGCCTCAGCAGGCGAAGAGGTGGATATGGGAGACGAGTTCACAACGCCACGCGAAATCGCTGAACTCAACATTGAGCATTTCAGTCGACTCCTGCGGACGCCGCTCGATGACCCGACTCGCAAAACCGTCGAAAGACTTCTTGCCGACGAAAAAGCCAAACTGGCGGATCTCCAGGACCCGAAACCTACGGGGACCGAAGGGTCGTCCGAGCGGCTGCGCCGATAAGTCTTTGCGCCGAACTCCCACCAGTCCGTCATCCATTTGACGTCGGAAATTCTCGAAAATTGACTTTGATCAACGCCGAGTTGCGGTGATTCAGACAAAATAACTTTCAATTGAGCGGCGTTGGATGCTGGCACTCAAGAGTGATGCACTAATCGCCGGCGCCGCCCCGGCCAACATCGCAGTTGGTCCGTGGTCAGGGGAAGTTTCGATCCAATGGATTGGCAGCCTATCGACAAAGCGCCTTTCTACCAAGACCTCGAGGTCAGCGTGATCGCGGCTGGTGAGGCTCATGCCTTGGCTTTTCCCTGCCGCCGTGCCGGGAGCGGGTGGTCGAATGCGCTGACTCGCGAGTCCGTTCCGGTGCATCCGACTCATTGGCGATATTGGCCGGGTGTTAAATGGCCGCCGAACGATAAGGCTCACGCGGCGCCCGATTCCGCGCCGCGCCGGACAGCCTCCCGGGCCTAGAGCGTACTTCGGGAAAATTCGAGCGCTCGCGAGCAGCTCCAAGAATTATCCGCGCCTACGAAGCCGCCTTGCGCCGCCTGTCTTCGTTTGCCCTATTTTCCATTTCAAGCACGTCCGCCACGGCGCGAAAATGCCGCATCAGAACCGTTGAAGTGTCGGGTTCGATCCCGGCACTTTTAATGGCACGTGACATACATGTGAGCCAAGCATCTCTTTCGGCAGGTCCAACTTGAACATGCCGGTGCATTTCGCGAACGTCGGAATGCCCGTGTTTTTCAATATAGAGCTGCGGGCCGCCCAGAAACCCCGATAGAAAATTGAACTGCTCGATGCGCGAGTGGGCTATTCCGTGACCGCGAAGATGCAGCAAGTTTAGAATTTCGCCTTCTGGATCGTTCTCGACGATGTCGTAGAAGATATTGACGAGCTTATGGAGAACCGAGGCGCCGCCAATTCGCTCGTAAAGGCTTTCGTTCGCCATGTATTGGGCCTTCCCCTGGTATTTTCTCCCCGTTGGGCCAAAATTCTTGAGCGCGAGACGCTCGCGACCTGAGCTCTCACGCTGGGAGGCATCAAATTCCGCGCAAATCGACTTGCGCCTCGCCAGAGGCGAAGCAGAAAGTCGAAGTCTCTTGCGTCGATAAGAGAGCCGCAAACTTATAGCGACGTCTGATCCGGCTGGCAGCCTTTTTCGAGCGGGGCGCCATCGTCGAAGGGCGCGAGATGATCGATGACCATCTGCCGGTAGCGGTTCAATCCCTTGTAGGCTTCGAGCTCCGGCGGCAGGTCCCGCAGCACGCGGTGCAGGCGCTTGCGCCATTTCTCGACA
>JARLIV010000112.1 GCA_031291555.1 Methylovirgula sp.
CGCGTTCAGCGAAGCGGCGTCCCAGCCGAGCCGCATTTTCACCGAGACAGGCACTTTGACGGCGCGCACGACAGCGCGAATGAGAGCGGCGGCAAGGTCGAGATCGCGCATCAGCGCCGAACCCGCAAAACCGCCAGTGACGCGTTTGGCCGGACAGCCCATGTTGATGTCGATCATCGCCGCCCCCGCAGCTTCGGCGCGGCGGGCGCTTTCGGCCATTGTGTAAGGCCGGCAGCCAGCGATCTGCACGACATGATGAGTGATTCCGGTGCCTTCCGCGCGCAAGGCGGCGGCGGGATCGCGACCGAGGTAGAAGTCCACATCAAGCATTTCCGTGACCGTTAGCGCCGCGCCGAACCGTTCCGCCGCGCGGCGCATGCCGAGGTCCGTGACGCCAGCCATGGGGGCGAGAAAAGCGCGCCCGCTTAGCTGAAGGGGACCGATGGCAAAATCGGAATCCGATCTGCCTACAATTTGGTCACTTTGTATCATGCTTATACTTTAGTCAAACCTGCACTATAGACACTTTGTGCAACGCGGCAACAAGGACTTAGGCGTCAAGCCTAAGTTTTGTCGCCGCATTGACGGCGGGAACGAAAAGCGACAGGACAGCGGCCCATCCCGCCATTGGAAACCCGACCCGCAACATGAGCGAAATGTCCGAACTCGCGATTCTGGTTGTAGCAGCGGGGCGCGGCACGCGGGCGGGAAGTGGCCTACCAAAACAATATCGGCCCGTCGCAGGCAAGCCCTTATTGACACATACTTTTTTTGCCTTGCTCCAGGGCGCGCCGGCGGCCCGCGTACTCGCCGCGATCCACCCCGACGACGTAGCGCTCTACGAGGAGGCGCTGCGGCAGCTCCCTGAGGATTTGCGTGCCCGCCTGCTCCCGCCGGCTTTCGGCGGTGAGACGCGGCAGATCAGCGTCAAAAACGGGCTCGAAGCCCTGGCGCAGCAGGGCGCGCCGCAGATCGTCCTGATCCATGACGGCGCGCGGCCATTTGCGAGCCAGGCACTGATCGGCCGGGCACGCGAGGCCGCGCTCGCGCATGGCGCCGCCGTGCCAGGGCTTGCATTGACCGACACGGTCAAGCAAATCGATGCGCAGGGCCGCATCGTCGCGACGCCGCTGCGCGAAAGCCTGCGCACGGTGCAGACGCCGCAAGCATTCCGGTTCGAGCTTATCCTCGCGGCCCATCGCAAGGCGGCTGCAGCGGGTCAAGAAGGCCTGACCGACGACGCGGCGATCGCGGAATGGGCCGGGCATCCCGTTTATGTTTTCGAAGGCGAGCAGACCAATATGAAGATCACTAATGCGCAGGATTTTGCTGTAGCCGAGGCCAAACTCATCCGCGCGCTCGAAGATGTGCGGACCGGCCAAGGCTATGATGTCCATGCCTTCGGCCCCGGTGACCACGTCTGGCTCGGCGGCATCAAAGTTCCGCATGACCAGGGCCTCGTCGGCCATTCCGACGCCGACGTACTGAGCCATGCGATCACCGATGCGATCTTCGGCGCGCTCGGCGATGGCGACATCGGCAGTCATTTCCCGCCGTCCGATCCGCAATGGCGCGGCGCCGCCTCGTCGATCTTTCTTGCCGCCGCTGTCGAGCATTTGCGCAAGCGCGGCGGCATGCTGGCGAACGTCGATGCGACGCTCGTCTGCGAGCGGCCGAAGATCGGCCCGCACCGCGAAGCGATCCGCAAGAGCCTCGCCGAGATCATGGGCGTGTCGCTCGACCGCGTCGCAGTCAAGGCGACGACGTCGGAGAAGCTCGGCTTCACCGGCCGCGAAGAAGGCATGGCCGCGCTTGCCATCGCCACGGTGCGGTTGCCGCTGTAGCCGCTTATTCGGGCGCAAAGCGACCCACGGCGATCGTGCAAGGCGGATAAAATGATGGACGAACAATTCTGGCATCGCAAATGGCAGCAAGGCGAGACCGGTTTCCATCAAGCCAATCCTAATCCGCTGCTCACGCGCAATCTGCCAGCTCTGGGCCTATCACCGGGCGGACGCTTCTTCCTGCCCCTGTGCGGCAAAACGCGCGATATCCATTGGCTGCGCGCCAACGGTTTCCAGGTCGCCGGGGTCGAGCTTAGTCCGCTGGCAGTCGAACAATTGTTCGCCGAACTCGGGATCGCGCCGCGCATTTCAGGGGCCGGTTCGCTACAGCGACACGAAGCAGACGGACTCACAATCTTTGCGGGCGACATTTTCGCGCTCGATCATGACGAGCTGGGCCATGTCGATGCCGTCTATGACCGCGCAGCGCTCGTTGCTCTGCCGGCGCCGACGCGAACACTTTACGCTGCCCATCTCCTCACTGTAACGAAGCGCGCACCGCAGCTCGTGATCACCTTTGATTATGATCAATCGCGCATGGAAGGGCCGCCCTTCAGCGTGAACGAAGCCGAGATGCGAGCTCATTACGAGGCCGCCTATCGCCTCATCTGTATCGAAAGCAAGAATGTCGACGGCGGCCTGAAGGGCATCTGCCCTGCGCGTGAAACCCTCTGGCTTCTTGAGCCGCGCTAGAACGACAGCCGCAGCGTCACCATCCGTGCTAATTCCCCGTCTTCTGCGCGACGCTCGCCTCGGCGAAGGTCGCCATGCCCGCGTGGCAAGCGAGCGCCGCTTTCACGAGACCCGCAGCGAGCGCCGCGCCGCTGGCTTCGCCGAGCCGCATGCCGAGATCGAGCAGCGGTTTCTTGCCGAGCCGCGCCAGCACATCGGCATGCGCGCCCTCGATCGACTGATGCCCGGCAAGACAATGCGCGACGAGATCGGGGTCTTGCGCGTGAAGCACCGCCGCCGCGGCGCAGGCGACATAGCCATCGAGCAGTACAGGGATGCCGGCGCGCCGTGCGGCGACGACGGCGCCAGCCATGGCTGCGATCTCGCGTCCGCCCAAGCGGCGCAGAACTTCCAGCGGCTGCGAAAGATAGGCGCGATGCGCCGCCAGCGCGGCCTCGATGGCGGCGATCTTGCGCGCAAGGCCGGCGTCATCGACGCCCGTGCCCCTGCCCGCCCAATAGGCCGCGAGTCCACCGTAGAGCGCCGCATAGATCGCCGCGGCGCTCGTCGTATTGCCGATGCCCATCTCGCCGATGGCGACAAGATCCGTATCCGCCGGAACAGCGGCCATGCCCCGGGCGAAATGCGCCGCCGCCGCCGCCTCGCTCATCGCCGGAACGAGGGTGAAATCCTCCGTCGCCGTCGCAAGATCGAGCGGGACGACTTTGAGGTCGAGCCCGAAAGCCTTGCAGATCTGGTTGATCGCGGCGCCCCCGGCGGCGAAATTATCGACCATCGCCTGCGTGACCGAAGGCGGATAGGCCGAGACGCCTTGTGCCACGACGCCATGATTGCCGGCGAAAATCAAGACCAGCGGGCGTTCCAGCGCCGGCATTTCGCGGCCCTGCCAGCGGGCCAGAAATTCGGCGATCTCCTCCAAGCGGCCGAGGGAGCCCTGCGGCTTGGTCAATTCGGCCTGGCGCGCCCGCGCCGCGGCGCCGCAAGCCTCGGCGGGCGCAGGCAGATCGCGCAGCAGGTGCAGAAGATCGGCAAAGGACTTGGGCAATTCGGGAGGCAAGGAAGTCATGAGACTTACTGAATAGGCTTGCCTCCTCGGGTGCAACCCTTGCGCCCATCACAATGACCGCGGAGAGCCGTGCTCAACGCCCTGATCGACATGAAGCCGCGCGCGCGCCGCGCCGAGCGGCGTGGGCATCGCCGTCGCGGGCGCCGCTCTCCGGCCTTCGCTTCGCGCTTTATCGGCGCCCGCAAAGCCTTGATCCCACTCCCGCGCCGCCCCGCGAAAATCACCCTCATTTCGCTCCTGACGATATTTCTAGTATTTTTATGTAGTAAGTAGACTCAAGAAGGATTATCCTGGCGGCTGCCGGGGTGGAGAATATTTATGGACGCGACCGACCGAAAAATTTTGCAAATCGTTCAGACAGACTCGAGCTTGTCGATTGCCGCGATCGCGGCCAAGGTTGGATTGTCGCAGACGCCGTGCTGGAAGCGGATCCAGAAGCTCGAGGCGGAGGGCATCATCCGCCGCCGCATCGCCTTGCTCGACGCCCAGAAGCTCGGCCTCGGCATCACGGTCTTCGTGACGATCGAAGTCGGCGAACATGCGCACGACAAGCTCGATCAATTCGCGCGGACGATCTCGGCAATTGACGATGTGCTCGACCTCTACCGAATGGCGGGCGTTGTGTAATTCCTGCTCAAGGTGATC
>JARLIV010000113.1 GCA_031291555.1 Methylovirgula sp.
ACAGCGGCCCGAGGCGATGATAAAACGCTAGCCGAGGGGCAGCGAGCATGATCCGTACCGCAACAATTCAATTCCCGCGAACGCTCGTCATAAAGGGTGCTCTTGAGCTGGATGACTTATTGGAGGGCCAGCCGCCAGCGGAGAGATTTGTATTCGACTTTTCCGGGTTAGGGCGCACCGAGCCGTTTGGAATGCTTTGTGCCGCGGTTAAAATGGCGCGCTTCATAAGTGCTCATCCGGATAGCGAGATTTCTGCCGTCAATCACAGCCATTGCTCCTATCAGTCTCACATGGGCTTTTTCCGTGCCCTCGGATTTGATTTTGGCAAGGAGCCCGGCGCTGCGCAGGGAAGCGCCAATTACCTCCCGATTACTTCGTTGTCAGTTGAAGAAATACAAAACGAGGCAGCAGAGACTTATGTTCACGTTGGCGACGTTGTGACTTCACATGCGCAACGTATAAGCGAGGTCTTGTCACAATCTGATCGCGGTCCGGTGTTCGAGACGCTATCATTTTCTATACGTGAAATCATTAGGAACGTCGTGGAACATAGCGCGTCGGAGAACGTATTTTTTTGCGCCCAGCACTGGCCAACTCGTCATGAAGTTCAAGTAGCGATTTTAGACACTGGTATAGGGGTGAGGGCGGCCCTGCAACGAAATCCCTATCTTCGTATAAACTCCGATTTGGACGCACTCAAACTCTGTGTGATGCCCGGAGTATCGGGCCGCGCTTTCAAAGGGAGTCGGCAACCCGGGTATGATCAGTGGCAAAATTCGGGATATGGCCTGTATATGAGCTGCCGACTTGCCGCTCAGGGAGGAGATTTTAGTATTTTTAGCGGTGATGCCGGATTTGCCGTTTTACCAGACGGGGAGCATCGCGACATCACGTTTCCACTAACCGGGACGGCGGTGCGATTGGTGCTCAACACAGGGCGCATATCCGAATTGAAGTCCTCTTTGAGTAGATTTGCTGCTGAAGGGAGGGATATGGCTCAGAGATTTGGAGGCAACGCTCCAAGTGGAGCATCAGTTGCTTCGGTCACCATACGCACTAGATTCAGATGAAAACTTCAGCTGCTGTGATCAACGGAAATTGTGAAGGACTTTGAGCGTCGCGCTGCTCGCGCTGCAATCGTAGGCTTCCCATTGAGGGAGCCATCTATCGGGAATTTTCCCGCCATTGATGCTTTTGATTCGGCGCAACTCGCGGCACACGCAAGCCTTAACTGATTCCGTAGCCTCGTCGATCTCTCCCGGCAAAAACGGTCCGCCCAACACCTCGCGATACTTCGTCCAGCATTTTTCGGCACGGCCCTCCAAATCCTCGATCACATCCGCTGGCGCGATACTTAAAAGTTCTTCGGCCGCTGCAATAGTTTCGGGCTCATCCGGCGCCGCCTTGAGGCGGTCATCGAATGCCGTAACTGCGATTTGTTGATTTCTGCTGGCCTGCCAAACCTGAATGGAGGCCATCACCGCACTTATGCCTGCAAAAAACAGGTTGGCATACTCCATGGCCGTCTCCATGGCCGTGCTCCAACTCTAGCGCGACAATTGTAGTGACGGACGTAGAGGTGTCAATTTGTGGCTATAGGGGTCAACTTCCCTATCGCTGCCGCCATCGTCTTCACGGTGACATCCCCATAGCTCTCAGCCACTGACCTCGGGGCCTGCCCCTGGATTGCATCCAATATCCTCGGGTCTATCCCGGCCTCCATCCCGACCGTCTTGAAGCGATGCCGCCAGCCGTGGTTCGGGGCGACGTTGGGGTCCGCCACGACGCCTCGGGCGAATGCTGCAAGCCGGTTCTTCACACCCTGGAGCGGACCTAGCACGTCCCCATTGTCCGCAGGTCTCAAGAAGAGATGGCCTGACGGTGCCTTTTTCACGAAGTCCGCGAAGCCCTGCTCAATGAGATGAGCGTGAAGGGGAACTGTCCGCGCCTCATTCGTCTTCACAGTGCCAGCTTCAGGGGTGATCCGGATAACCCAATGGCCGCCCTGGTGGCTCACGTCCTGCTTTCGTAGCTGGGCGATCTCACCAACCCGCGCTCCCGTATAGGCGCAGAGCCACGGCACCCAACGCTTCGCCGCACGCGTCTGAGGTTGATCGTTGCTTGGGGGAAGATTCGAGGCCGCCCGAAGGATTGCCACAGCCTCGTCTTCAGTGAAGCCCTTGGAACGCAGCTTAGGGGCCTTGCCGACCTTGATGTGGATGCCTTTAGCCGGATTGCTTTGGAGGCGGCGATTTGTGACCGCCCAATCGAAGACCGTCTTGAGGCCAGCAAGGTCGTTGTCCATCACCGTTCGCGCGGAGATTGTCTTGCCGGTCCTCGGGTTGATAGTGGCGAGGCGATGGTCCTTGAAGCGCAGAATATCGTCAGGCGTGACCCTTGGGGCGTCATCGTGGCGGAGGAACTTGACGAGGAGGCCCGTCGTGTTCCGGTAGTTGCCGTAGGTGCTTGGCTTGCGGCCCGCCGCCTTGGCTTCCTGCCACCAGTCTTCCACAAGGCCCGTAAGGGTTGCCTTTGAGTTGCCGCCCTTGCGGGCAGGCGCCTCTTTGCCCACAGGGTCTTTCCATTCCGGAAACCGCTCGGCCTTGGGATCGGGCGAATAGTCGCCACCGGCATTTCGCTCGCGGACTGCAAATGCATCACGGAGAGCTAGGTAGAATGCGTGGAGGACCCTTGCGCGAGATTCCGCGTCAACGCCGGGGATGCCTTTCGCGAGGAGAAGGCGATCTATCAGGGTGCCGAACGTCGCCTCAAGCTGCCTCGGATCATCCGCATCCTTAATCCGCTCAAGCGCCTCAAAAGCCGCCTTGAAGGCCGCCGCGTCTTCCTCGGGAGTTACGGTAGCAGGAACCCATCCTTGAGGCGTTAATTCGACCGCCCAACTCTGGCCGCGCTCCTCATCGGCCCAAGCGCGGTAAAGCTCACCAGCGAGAGCCGTGGCTTGCCTATTCGACAGTGCTGCGGGCTGCTTTTGGCGAAGCGCTTGCCACGTCATTTCAAGATGGGCCGCCGCCTGCGCTTGTCGAATCTTCACCTGCGCAGGGTCGCGCGTTCTGAGTGAAAAGCGGATGCTGTCCGTGCGGGGCGTTATCGTGATTCGCACCGAGGCATTGCCAAGTGGCACCTCAAGCGTCCTGCCAATGGCGCTCGCGCGAACGTCGGTAGGGATTCGCTGGACGAAGTAAGGGACCGAAGAGCCGGAACGCTTCACGGGGCGCACCAATTTCAGGAGCATTGTTGCACAGCCTTGTAACACAGTTAGGCTTGCGCAACTCTCTGAAATACAGCATCTTCTTGAAGCCCTTGGCGCTTTCAAAAAGATGGTGCCCTGGAGAGGACTCGAACCTCCACGGCTTTCACCACTGGTACCTGAAACCAGCGCGTCTACCAATTCCGCCACCAGGGCATTTGCGGCACCATCCCATAGGGGGCGCCTCCGCCTCTTGTCAATCGGGCGGCTGTCGCAATGCCGAAAAAGCCGTCGCGGAGGGGCGCGCGGCCTGTACAGGCGCGGCCCGGCTGATTAGAACTGCGGCGCGCAAGCGAAATGGGTCTGCCGCGATGAATGAAGCCGCCACGAATGAAGCAATGAGGCGCTCCGACCGGCTGGTGACGGTCTTCGGTGGAGCGGGATTTATCGGCCGTTATGTCGTCCGCGCTCTGGCGAAGGAGGGCTGGCTGGTGCGCGTCGCCGTTCGCCGGCCGGACCTCGCCTTCCATCTGCAGCCCTCCGGCGGCGTCGGCCAGATCACCGCCGTCCAGGCCAATCTGCGCTATCCCGAATCGATCGCCGCGGCTTTGCGCAATGCCGATGCGGCAGTAAACCTCGTCGGCATCCTGCGCCAGCGCGGCAAGCAGACGTTCGAGGCCGTGCATCACGAGGGCGCCCGCAATGTGGCGGCCGCGGTCCGTGCGGCCGGCATCGGTAATTTCGTCCATGTCTCCGCGCTCGGCGCGGATCCCGCTTCGCCCTCGGCCTATGCCCGCACCAAGGCGGCGGGCGAGGCAGCCGTGCGCGAGATTTTGCCGGGCGCAACCATTCTGCGGCCGTCGGTCGTCTTCGGGCCGGAGGATCATTTCTTCAACCGCTTTGCGTCGCTGGCGCGGCTCTCGCCGGTACTGCCGCTGATCGGCGGCGGCGTCACCAAGCTTCAGCCGGTCTATGCCGGCGATGTCGGCGGCGCGGTCGCGGCCGCGCTCGATGGCAAGGCCACGCCCGGCACGATCTATGAGCTTGGCGGCCCGGAAGTGCGCCGCCTGCGCGAGATCATCGAATTCATCCTCGCCGTAACCGAACGCAAACGGGCGCTGCTCTCGCTGCCCTTCGGGCCCGCGCGCGGCTTCGGCGCCATCAGCGAACTTTTGGCGCAACTCACGCTCGGCCTTTTGCCGGAGGATTTTGTCCTCACCCCCGATCAGGTGAAATTGCTCCAGGCGGACAATGTCGTCTCTGCCGCGGCGGCCGCCGAGCGGCGCACCTTGAACGGCCTCGGCATAGCGCCCGAATCCTACGAGGCGCTGGTGCCCGCCTATCTCTCACGCTATCGCAAGACCGGCCAATTCGCCGACCAACATAGCGCCTAAACGCCTGACCTGCGCCGCCCCGCATCGCGGCCGCAGGCCACGCGCCGAACCGGACGATTCATGAAATTCACTCTGAGCTGGCTGAAGCAACATCTCGAGACGGATGCCGATCTTGCCGCCATCGTCGAGACCCTGAACAAGATCGGCCTCGAGGTCGAGCATGTGCTTGATCCCGCCGCGGCGCTGAAGGATTTCGTCATCGCGGAAGTGATCGAGGCGCGCCAGCATCCCAACGCCGATCGTCTGCGCATCTGCTTCGTCGAGATCGGCACCGGCAGCCCGGTGCAGGTCGTCTGCGGCGCGCCCAACGCGCGGACGGGGATGAAATCTGTCTTCGCGCCGCCCGGCGCCTATATCCCCGCCAAAGGCATCACGCTGAGCAAGGGCATCATTCGCGGCGTCGAATCGGGCGGCATGTTGTGCTCCGGGGCCGAACTCGAATTATCGGGCGATCACGACGGCATTCTCGACCTGCCCGCCGATGCGCCGGTCGGCACGCTCTATGCGAAATGGGCGGGGCTCGACGATCCGCTGATCGAGATCAATTTGACGCCGAACCGGCCGGATGCCGCGGGCGTCCTCGGCGTCGCGCGCGATCTCGATGCGGCCGGCCTCGGCCAGTTGAAGACGCCGCCGGTTACGCCGGTCGCGGGTCAATTTCCCTGCCCGGTGAAAGTGAGCCTCGATTTCACCGAGGCCGACAAGCATCTCGCGCCGGCCTTTGCGCTGCGGCTCGTACGCGACGTCAAGAACGGGCCGAGCCCCGAATGGCTGCAGAAGCAATTGCTCGCCATCGGCCTGCGGCCGATCAATGCGCTCGTCGACATTACCAATTTCCTGACGATCGATCGCGCCCGGCCGCTGCATGTCTTCGACGCCGGCAAGGTCAAAGGCGATCTCAGCGTGCGCCGCGCCCGCGCCGACGAAAGCCTCGTCGCGCTCGACGGCAAGACTTATCAACTCGACGAGAATGCCATCGTCATCGCCGACGACAATGGCGTCGAGTCGCTCGCCGGCATCATCGGCGGCGGAGCCTCGGGCTGCTCGGCCGAGACGACTGACGTGCTAATCGAATCGGCTTTGTGGGATCCGGTGAACATCGCCCGCACCGGCCGCCGCCTCGCCATCAATTCGGATGCGCGCTATCGTTTCGAACGCGGCGTCGATCCCGCTTTCACGCTGCCGGGCCTCGAACTCGCGACGCAGCTCATCCTCGAATTCTGCGGCGGCGAGGCCTCGGACATCGTGTTCGCCGGCGAAATTCCCGGCGCGACGAAGCGCATCACCTTCCCGTGGAGCGAAGTGCGCCGCCTCGCGGGCATCGAGCTTTCGCCGTCGGAAATGGCCGCCATCCTGGAGCATCTTGGCTTTCGTCCCGCGAGCCTGTCGGGCAACAGCGATATTGTTGTGATCGATGTGCCGTCCTGGCGGCCGGATATCGAAGGCAAGGCCGACATCGTCGAGGAAATTTTGCGCATCGCCGGGGTCGATCGCGTGCCGGCGCAGCCGTTGCCGCGCGAGGATGTGTATGTCTCCGCCGTGATTCTGACGCCGCTGCAAAAGCGCGTGCGCAGCGCCAAGCGGGCGCTCGCCGCCAACGGGCTCACCGAGGCGGTCACCTGGTCTTTCATCTCGCATGAGCAGGCGCTGCTGTTCGGCGGCGGCGACGAGGCTTTGGCGCTCGCCAATCCGATCGCCGCCGATCTTTCCGACATGCGGCCGAGCCTTTTGCCGGGGCTTGTCGCCTCGGCCAAGCGCAACGCCGATCGCGGCTTCGGCGATGTCGCTTTGTTCGAAGTCGGGCCAGTGTTCAAGGGCACGGCGGCGGAAGATCAGAAGACGATCGCCGCCGGCCTGCGGCAAGGCCGGGCGCGGGTGGCCGCGCGCGGCCGCCATTGGGCTGAGGGCGCGGCGGAGGTCGATATTTTCGATGCCAAGGCCGATGCGCTCGCCGTGCTCGCCGCGCTCGGCGTGCCGCTCGCCGGCTTGCAGATCGCGCCGGGTGCGCCGGCCTGGTTCCACCCGGGCCGCTCCGGAACTTTGCAATTCGGGCCGAAGAATATCGTCGGCCATTTCGGCCAATTGCATCCGCGTGTGCTCGCGGCCTTGGATGTCGATGCCGCCCTTGTCGGCTTCGAGATCGTGCTTGATGACATTCCATTGCCCAAGGCCAAGCCGACCAAGACCAAGCCGAAGCTTGATCTGTCCGACCTCATGCCGGTGGAGCGCGATTTCGCCTTCCTCGCCGATCGTCATGTGAAGGCGGCGGACCTGTTGCGTGCGGTGCAATCGGCGGATCGCACGCTCATAACGGGCGCCAATTTGTTCGATGTCTATGAGGGGGGCGAGATTCCGCCCGGCAAGAAGTCGATCGCTATTGCGGTCACCCTGCAGCCGCGCGATAAGACCCTCACCGATGCGGAGATCGACGCGATCGCTGGCAAGATCATCGCCGAGGTCCAAAATAAAACGGGAGCGACGCTCAGAGGATGAAGAATTTTCGACGCGCCGTGCCGATGCTCGGTTTGCTGGGCATCGGTCTTCTCGCCGCGCCGCTCGCCGCCGCGCCCCGCTCGATCAACGATTGCGAAAAAATCCAGGCGGCGGACGCCTATAATCAATGCCTTGCCTCCTTCGGCCCGGTTGCGCATCTGCATGGAGCGAAAGCGATGCCGGACGGTGATGATGGGGGAGAAGGTGGCGACGGTGGCGGCGGCTCCAGTCACCATCACGGGCATCACGGCTATCACGGGTCACGCCACCACGGCCGCCAGCATATGGAAATCGAAGTCGGCGGTGGTTCGCATGCGCATGGCCACCATGGGCACGGCTACACGCACCGTAGGCATCATCACCACTGAATCGGTCTAAACGGGGCTCGGCCAGTGCATCCGCCAAGTGGCGAGACCGGAGGCCGGGTTGACGCCCGCCTCGCCGCGCTGGAAGCCGGCTTTCTCATAAAAGCGTAATGCGCGCAGATTGTCGGCGTTGACGTCAAGCGTCAGCCCGTCGGGGCAGAGCCGTTGGGCCTCGCCGATCAGCAGCCGCGCGAGGCCGGAGCCGAACAGCAGCGGCGCGATGGCGATCTGCTCCAGATAGGCGCGGCTGAGGTCGAGCAGAAAGAAGCCCGCGACCTCGCCCTTGCCATCATAGGCGCAGACGGTGGTGCCGCCCTGCGCCTCGACATCCGCGACACAGCGGATGAGCCAGGAGCGGCGCGCCGCGAAATCGATCTGCGGCATCACCGCCTGCCAGGCGGCGACCCAGAGATCGGCGAGCGCGGCAACATCGGCGCCGCGCGGCTCGAGCCGGTAGCGCTTCTGGCTGTTGCTCTTTTGGCTTGGTGCCTCGTACTGCGCCATCGCAACCTAATTCCCAGAACTCACGCCTTCCTTTAATGACCGCATATGAACGAAGCCACAACGCCCGCGAAAATGCGTGCCGCCCTTCCGGCGGTGGCCCGGCTCGTCCTCGCCAATTTCCGCTCCTATGCCGCGCTCGATCTTGCTTTGGCACCCGGCCTCGTCGTGCTGACGGGCGAGAACGGGGCCGGAAAAACCAATCTGATCGAGGCGATCTCTCTGCTTTGCCCCGGCCGCGGCCTGCGGCGGGCGGAACTTGCCGACTGCGCCCGCGCCGATGGGCCCGGGACTTTCGCCATCTCCGCCGAAATCACAACGCATAATGGCACGATTCAGCTCGGCACGGGAACGGAGATCCAGGTGGAGGGCAGTCTCATCCGCCGCTACCGGCTCAACCGCGAGCCTTTGGCCACCATCCGGCCCTTCGCCGATTATCTTCGCATTGTCTGGCTGACGCCGGCCATGGACGGGCTGTTTTCGGGCCCTGCGGGCGAGCGGCGGCGTTTTCTCGACCGGCTGGTGCTGGCGCTCGATTCCGAGCATGGCGGCCGCGTCAATGCGCTGGAACGCGCCCTGCGCAATCGCAATCGCCTGCTCGAAAACGGCGCGCGCGATCGGCAATGGCTCGACGCGGCCGAGCGCGAAGTCGCCGAGATCGGCGTTGCCGTGGCCGCGGCACGGCAGCAGACGGTCGCGCATCTGGCGCAGGTGATCTTGCAGGACAGGGACGCCGCCTCGCCCTTTCCCTTCGCGGAACTGACGCTGAAGGGGGATGTCGAGGATTTGATCGCGACGCGGCCGGCGCTGGAGGCGGAAGATATCTACCGCGACCTGCTGCGCCAGAGCCGCGCCCGCGACACTGGCGCCGGACGCACGCTCATCGGCCCGCATACGGCCGATCTTCTCGTCGTGCATGGGCCGAAACAGGCGGAGGCCGCGCGCTCCTCGACCGGCGAGCAGAAGGCGTTGCTGATCGGCCTGGTGCTCGCGCACGCCCGGCTCGTCGCGACGCTGAGCGGCATCAAGCCGTTGGTCCTGCTCGACGAGATCGCGGCGCATCTCGATGCCACGCGCCGTGCTGCGCTTTACGAGCGGCTGCTGGCGCTCGAATCGCAGGTGTTCATGACCGGTGCCGACCGTGCCGCCTTTGCGGGGCTCGAAGAGCGCGCGCAATTCCTGCAGGTCACGCCGGGGCGAGTGGACACCCTCTCCCCATAAGCGAAGCGAGATGGGGAGAGGGCCGGGGTGAGGGGTGAGGGCTTTGGCCGCAACGTTAAGCAATATGCCCTGGCCCCTCACCCTAACCCTCTCCCCGCAAGCGGGGAGAGGGGAATCCCTCATTTCTGACAGGTCGCGCAATAATAGGTCGCGCGTCCGGATTGCACGATGCGCTTGATCGTGCCGCCGCAGCCGGGGCGAGGGCAGGGCGCGCCGGCGCGGTCGTAGACGCGGAAATTATGCTGGAAATAGCCGAGATCGCCGTTCGTCTGGCGGTGGTCGCGCAGCGACGAGCCGCCGGCCTTGATCGCTTCTTCCAAAACCTCGCGAACGGCCTTCGCCAAAAGGTCTGCGCGCGGTGATGCCGAGCCGTACTTGCGTGCGATCGAGCCCGCGGCGCGGCGCGGCGAAAGTCCGGCGCGATGCAGCGCCTCGCTGACATAGATATTGCCGAGCCCGGCGATAAGGCGCTGGTCGAGCAGCGCAGCCTTCAAGGGCGCTTTCTTACCGGAAAAGAGCTGCGCCAGGGCCGCGCCGTCGAGCGCCTCGCTCAAAGGCTCAAGGCCGACATGGCGAAACAGCGGATGGGTTGCAAGAAGCTCGCTCTTGAGGAGCAGCATGAAGCCGAAGCGCCGCGGATCGTTATAGATGATATGCTTGCCGTTCGAGAGGCGGAAGACGACGTGATCGTGCGCGGCATCCTTGCCGCGCGAATTGTGGAACAGGCCGGGCGTGTTCTCGCCCGCGTCGTCCTCGATGCGAAACGAGCCGGACATGCCGAGATGCATGACGAGCGTCTCGCGATCATCGAGATCGGCGAGAAGATATTTGGCGCGCCGTCTTAGCGCCGTGACGCTGCGGCCGGTAAGCCGCGCGGCAAAATCCTTCGGGAAGGGAAAGCGCAACTCCGCGCGTCTTTGTTCCACGGCGGAAAATTGCCCGCCGACGAGCACCGGGGCGAGGCCGCGGCGCACGGTTTCGACTTCGGGGAGTTCGGGCATCGGTTCCTATTTGCTCCCCGCGTCGGGGCGGCCTTCTCAGCCCGGCTGCGCCTGCGAAACCTGGCCGCGGATCTCGCCCTTCGGGTTCGCTTGCGTATGGACGTTGAAATAGATGTTGCCGTCGAGCAGATCCTGCTCCTGGGCGGGAGTGAGCGTCGTCGCGCCTTGCATCGGGCTCGGGCCGGCCGGCACCGGGACTTCGACCGGCGCCTCCTGGCCTGGTCCGGCGGGCCCGTGGAAATGCGCGGCGAAGGGCGGCCCGGACAAGTCTGAATAGGTGACGGTCCAGGTCAGCTTTTTCGTCGTCGTATCATAGGTCGCCGTCAGGCTGCCGGTCGCCTTGCTGCCATTGGGCGGCACCTCGCTCGCGCCGCCGAGGCTGGCGAGGAACGTGTAGGTTTCGGCCGCGGCGGGCGAGAGGCCGAGAAGCAGGGCGGCGGCGAGGCCGGCGAGGGCAGCCCTGGCATAGGGGACGAGGCGGGACAAGAAGAATGTCATTCTGCTCTCCGATGGCGTCCGCCCGGCGGCATTAAGCATGCCCGCGGCCGCGTTTGACGGCGGGGCGCGAAACCGGGCAATAGAGGCAGAGGAAAGATAGGGCGCCGCGCGCGCCTTGGCCAGATTTGCTGGCGCGATGCGAGGACGGCCCCGTTGAGTGATGCGATGTCCGAGGACGAAGTAACCCATTTCGGCTTTTCGACCGTGCCGCTGCCCGAGAAGCAGCGCCGCGTCGACGAGGTGTTTCACAACGTCGCGGCGCGCTATGATTTGATGAACGATTTGATGTCGGCGGGCTTGCATCGGCTGTGGAAGGACCAGCTCGTCGCCGCCGTCCATCCGTCGAAGCGCCGGCCGTTCCGCCATCTCGACGTCGCCGGCGGCACTGGCGACATCGGCTTCCGCGTCGCCAAGGCCGGCGGTCCCAAGACGCAGGTGACGCTGCTCGACATCAACCCGGAGATGCTGGCGGTCGGCCGCGCCCGGGCGGAAAAGAAGGGCCTCGCCGAAAAGCTCACCTTCGTCGAGGCCAATGCCGAATCCCTGCCGTTCCCGGACAATGAGTTCGACGCCTATACGATTGCCTTCGGAATTCGCAACGTGCCGCGCATCGATCTGGCGCTGGCCGAGGCCTTCCGCGTGCTGCGGCGGGGCGGGCGTTTTCTCTGCCTCGAATTCTCGCAGGTCGATGTTGCGGCGCTCGACAAACTCTATGAGGCCTATTCGTTCCGCGCCATTCCGGCGATTGGCCGTTTCGTGACGGGTGATGGCGAGGCTTATCGCTATCTCGTCGAATCGATCCGCCGCTTTCCCTCGGCCGAAGATTTTCGCGCGATGATCGAAAAGGCGGGCTTCGAGCGCGCCTCCTATACCAAGCTCAGCGGCGGCATTGTCGCGATCCACTCGGGCTGGAAGCTTTGATTCTTTCTCTCGGGCATCCTCTGCGCATCGCGCGGGCCGGTTTCGTGCTTTCACGCGCGGGCCTGTTTCGCGATGTCGATATCGGGGCTTTGCCGCCCGTCGCGCGGCTCCCCTTCGCCCTCGCCAAATCGCTCGGCAAACGGAAGACGAAGGGGCCGGATCTTTTGCCGACGGCGATCAGCCGGCTCGGTCCATCTTACGTGAAGCTCGGTCAATTTCTCGCGACGCGGTCGGATGTCGTCGGCGCGGATGTCGCGCGCCGGCTCGAAGCCTTGCAGGATCAAATGCCGCCCTTCCCGCAGGACGAGGCGGTCAAGATGGTCGAGGCGGCTTTCGGGCGGAAGCTCGGCGAGGTTTTTGTCGCTTTCGGGCCGCCGGTGGCCGCCGCCTCGATCGCGCAAGTGCATCGCGCCCGTGTCCACGATGCACAGGGCGAGCACGATGTCGCGGTGAAAGTGCTGCGGCCGGGCATCGAGCGGCGTTTCCGCCGCGACCTGTCGGATATGTATTTCGCGGCGCGGATCGGCGAACGCTGGTTTCCCCACACCAAACGGCTGAAGCCGGTCGAGGTGGTCGATATTCTCGCCCGCACGGTGAAGATGGAGATGGATTTCCGGCTCGAAGCTGCGGCCGCCTCCGAATTCGCCGAGAATACGCAGGGCGAGAGCGACTTCCGCGTGCCCACAGTCGATTGGGACCGCACCGAGAAGGAGGTTTTGACCTCCGAATGGGTTGACGGCATTCCGCTGTCCGACACCAAGGCGCTGGCTGCGGCGGGCTTCGATCTCGCCGAACTCGGCCGCACGGTCATCCAATCCTTCCTGCGTCATGCGGTGCGCGACGGCTTCTTCCATGCCGACATGCACCAGGGCAATTTGTTCGTTGATCGGCAGGGACGGCTGACAGCGGTCGATTTCGGCATCATGGGCCGGCTGGGGCTCAAGGAGCGCCGCTTTCTCGCCGAGATCATCTACGGCTTCATCACCCGCAATTATCGCCGCGTCGCGGAAGTGCATTTCGAGGCCGGTTATGTGCCCGCCTATCACAAGGTCGAGGATTTCGCCCAGGCGATCCGCGCCATCGGCGAGCCGATCCATGCCCGCGCCGCCGACGAGATTTCGATGGCGCGGGTGCTCACGTTGCTTTTCGAGGTAACGGCGCTCTTCGATATGACGACGCGGACAGAACTCGTGTTGCTGCAAAAGACCATGGTCGTGGTCGAGGGCGTCGCCCGCCGGCTCGACCCCAAGCTCGATATGTGGTCGACGGCGGAGCCTGTCGTTTCGGGCTGGCTCAGGGAAAATCTCGGGCCGATCGGGCGGATCGAGGATGCGCGGCGCGGGCTCAACGCGCTGGCGCAATTTGCCGGCAATCTGCCCGCCGTCTTGCTGCAGACGGAGAAGATCGTCACCCAGGTCGAAAGCATGGCCGAGGACGGGTTCGAATTGTCCGAGAACGCGCTCGCTAAGCTCAGCGAAGCGCAGGCGCGCGGTGCCCGCCTCGGCCATATCGCGCTTTGGCTGCTGGTTATTATATTGATTGTCTTTCTCTTGCGCTAAAAGAGGTTGCGAAGGCAACGCAGCGTTACGTCATTGCGAGGAGCGGGAGCGATGAAGCACTTGAACTCGTGCTGTCGATTGCTTCATCGCTCGCAACGGCTGTTCTGATCGGCGGCGTTGATGATTTGGAGAAACAGCGTGCTGAACGGCAAGCGCATTCTGCTCGTCATCGGCGGCGGCATCGCCGCCTATAAGGTGCTAGAGCTGATCCGCCGCCTGCGCGAGCAGGGCGTCGGCCTTAATGTCGTGATGACGACGGCGGCGAAGCAATTCGTCACGCCGCTCTCGGTCGCGAGCCTCTCCGGCAGCAAGGTCTTCGACGATCTCTTCTCGCTGACGGACGAGGCGGAGATGGGCCACATTGAGCTCTCCCGCGCCGCCGATCTCGTCGTCGTGGCGCCAGCGACAGCCGATCTCCTCGCCAAGATGGCGCATGGCCTCGCCGACGATCTCGCTACGACACTCTTGCTCGCGACGGACAAGAAAATTCTCGTCGCGCCGGCGATGAATCTGCGCATGTGGCTCAATCCCACCACGCAGCGCAATGCCGAAACCTTGCGCCGCGACGGGGTTCTGTTCATCGGCCCGGACGAGGGCGAAATGGCCTGCGGCGAATATGGGCCGGGCCGGATGAGCGAGCCGGCGGCGATTCTCGGCGCGATCGCGAACGCGCTCGATAGCGAGACGAAGATCGCGCTGCGGCCCGGCGTCGGCCGCGCACCAGGGGAGAAGCCGCTCGCCGGGCGCCATGTCGTCGTCACTTCCGGCCCGACGCATGAGCCGATCGACCCGGTGCGCTATATCGGCAATCGCTCGTCCGGCAAGCAGGGCCATGCGATCGCCGCCGCCGCGGCGGCGGCCGGGGCTGAAGTCACGCTTGTCAGCGGACCGGTGGCTTTGCCCGATCCGCCCGGCGTTTCGACGGTGCATGTCGAAACCGCGGCGCAGATGCTCGCAGCGGTCGAGGCGGCGTTGCCGGCCGACGTTTTCGTCGCGACGGCGGCGGTCGCCGATTGGCGTGTCGCAACTGCGGCCGCGCAGAAGATCAAAAAGTCTGCTGTCCCGCCGTACTTCGCGCTTGCCGAGAATCCCGACATTCTTGCCGCCGTCGCGCAGCGCAGAGTCGGCCGGCCGCGCCTCGTCGTCGGTTTTGCCGCCGAGACGGAAAATGTTCTCGCGCATGCGCGGGATAAGCTGCAGCGTAAACAATGCGATATGATTGTCGCCAATGATGTCGGCGGGGCCGAGGGTGCGATGGGCAAGGACGAGAACCAGATCACGCTGATCACGCCATCGGGTGCCGACACCTGGCCGAAGATGCGCAAGGAGGACGTGGCGGCCAAGCTCGTCCGGCATCTGGCGCAGCTTTTGAAGGAGCGGCTCGATGCATGAGGTGACGCCGCGGGTCGCTGTGCGGCTCCTGCCGCACGGCCGGGGCCTGCCGCTGCCAGCCTATCACAGCGCCGGCGCGGCGGGGGCCGACCTTTGCGCGGCGCTGGCCCCGGACGAGAGAATCATTCTCGAACCGGGCGCGCGCCACTTGATCCCGACCGGCATGGTGCTCGAATTGCCCGAGGGCTATGAAGGTCAGGTGCGGCCGCGCTCGGGCATCGCGCTGCATCGCGGCGTGACAGTGCTCAACGCGCCGGGCACGATCGATTCAGATTATCGCGGCGAAGTCAGCGTGCTTTTGATAAATTGCGGGAGCGAGCCATTCGAGCTCGTGCGGGGCGTGCGTATCGCCCAGCTCGTCGTCGCGCCGGTGACGCGCGCCGTCTTTGTCGAGACAGCAGAGCTCACCGAAACCGAGCGCGGCGCCGGCGGCTACGGCTCGACGGGCCTTACGACTTTGCGGGGGGATGACGCATGATGCTCCTGTCCCGGCGCAGTGTTCTGGCGCTTGCTGCGGTCGTCGATATTGCGATCCACGCCCGGCCGCAGCCTGTCGCGGCGAAGCTGCTCGCTGTTCGGCTCGGCCTGCCACCGCGCCATCTCGAAACCTTGCTCCAGGCGCTGGTGCGCGCCGACATTCTGAAGGGCGTGCGCGGACCCCGCGGCGGCTACGAATTGGCGCGCGAGCGCCGCCGCATCAGCGCGGCGGAGGTCGTTCGTGCTGTCGGGACGGAAGAATCCGAGGAGGAAAAGACCGAGAACGTCTTCATCGAAACGGTCATCCATCCCGTCATCGCCAGCGCGGGGGAAGCTTTCCTCGCCGCTCTCGAAGGCGTGACCATCGACGATATTTGCCGCCAGGCGGGCGAGAAGAAGGCCGTGCATGACGAGGCGGCCAAGCCAGATTTTACAATTTGATCTTGTTCATTAATTTTATGTACTTTCTGGAACCTGGGAATAGTGCTAGTTTGCCGGCCGGTTGAGGAAGCCTGCTCTCCCTGGGCCGGAGCCGGCAAGGCAAGACCCAGAGCCATATAGGGGGCAACCCGTCGCCGGTGCGGCCGGCCGAAGGCGTATTCGAAGAGGTGAACTATGGCACTGCAGCTTGGCGACATCGCGCCGGATTTCGAGGCGGAGACGACGGAAGGCCCGATCCGGTTCCACGATTACATCAACAATTCCTGGGCGGTCCTGTTCTCGCATCCCAAGAATTTCACGCCGATCTGCACCACGGAGCTCGGCTATACGGCGAAATTGAAGCCCGAGTTCGACAAGCGCGGCGTCAAGGTGATCGGTCTCAGCGTCGATCCGCTGACGGCACACGAGAAGTGGTCGGAAGACATCAAGGAAACCCAGGGCTATGCGCTCAACTTTCCGCTGATTGCCGACCCGGAGCGCAAGGTCGCCAATCTCTATGGAATGATCCATCCCAATGCCAGCGACACGCTCACCGTCCGCTCGGTGTTCGTCATCGGCCCGGACAAGAAGATCAAGCTGAGCCTCACCTATCCGGCGAGCACCGGGCGCAACTTCGATGAGATCCTGCGAGTGATCGATTCGCTGCAACTGACCGCGAAGCACCAGGTCGCGACGCCGGTCAACTGGAAGGCTGGTGAGGACGTCATTATCGTGCCGGCGGTTTCCGACGAAGACGCGAAGAAGAAATATCCCGGCGGCTGGAAGGCGCCGCGCCCCTATCTGCGCATCGTCCCGGCCCCGCATAACTGAAAAGCGGCCTAAGTCTCAAATGATGCGTGAGAGATAGCCGGGATGGCTGTCTCTCACATTTTCGCGCGAAATTTGCTATCGAGGGCCGACAAGTGGATCGGCAAGGAGGAAGGGAATGGCGCAAGCCGCGGTCAAGGAAGCCGGAAGCCCGGCACATGCGCCAGGGCGTGGGCGGATCTACAATTCTATCACCGAGACCGTCGGCGATACGCCGCTGGTGCGGCTCGATAAGATCGCCAAGGAAAAAGGCGTCAAGGCCAACCTGCTCGCGAAGCTTGAATTTTTCAATCCGGTCGGCAGCGTGAAGGACCGTATCGGCCTCGCCATGATCGAGGCGGCCGAAGCCGCCGGCAAGATTTCGCCCGACCGCACCGTGCTGATCGAGCCGACCTCCGGCAATACCGGCATTGCGCTCGCCTTCGTCGCCGCGGCGAAAGGCTATCGGCTGATTCTCGTCATGCCGGAATCGATGTCGATCGAGCGGCGCAAGATGCTGGCCTTGCTCGGCGCGGAGCTGGTGCTGACGCCGGCGCCGCAGGGCATGAAGGGCGCCATCGCCAAGGCGCAGGAAATCGCCAATGCGACGCCGGGCGCCTTCACGCCGCAGCAGTTCGAGAACCCCGCCAATCCCGAAATACACCGCCTCACGACGGCGGAGGAAATCTGGAACGACACGCATGGCGAGGTCGATGTCTTCGTGTCTGCCGTCGGCACCGGCGGCACGCTGACCGGCGTCGCGCAGGTGTTGAAAGCGCGCAAGCCCGGCGTGCGCGTCGTCGCCGTCGAACCGGAGGATTCCGCCGTGCTCTCCGGCGGCCAGCCCGGTCCGCACAAGATCCAGGGCATCGGCGCCGGCTTCATTCCGCCGATCCTCGATCGCGGCCTGATCGACGAGGTCGTCACCGTCGGCAATCAGACGGCGTTCGATACGGCGCGGCTGATCGCCCGGGTCGAGGGCATCCCGGTTGGCATTTCCTCCGGCGCCGCAGTGGCGGCGGCGATCGAGGTCGGCGCGCGCGATGAATTTGCCGGCAAGAACATCGTGCTCATCATCCCCTCCTTCGCCGAGCGCTATCTCTCGACGGCTTTGTTCGAAGGGCTTTGACGGCCATTTTCGGGTGGTGTTTGGCGCGCCGGTGCGGTTTCCACGCCGGCGCTTGCATTCGCGCACGGCTTGACCCACCCGCGTGGCAATGCGACACGCACATGTCGTTCCGCAATCAGCCCATCACATGACCGAACCCAGCCTCGAAATCCTCGGCATCGGCAATGCCATTGTCGATGTCCTCGCCCCCTGCGACGACGATTTTCTCCTCGCCCACGGCCTCAACAAAGGCGGCATGTCGCTGATCGATGAAGCGACGGCGGAAAAGCTGTATGAGGCGATGGGCCAGACCATCGTCGTTTCCGGCGGCTCCGCCGCCAATACGATCATCGGCGCCGCCGCGCTCGGCGCCCGCGCGGCCTTCGTCGGCAAGGTGAAGCACGATGATCTCGGGCACATGTTCACGCATGATATCCGCGCCGCCAAGGTCGATTTCGAAACCAAGCCTGCGACGGACGGGCCGGCGAGCGCGCGCTGCCTCATCCTGGTGACGCCCGACGGCCAGCGCACGATGCAGACTTTTCTCGGCGCTTGTCAGGGCTTGAGCGAGGCCGATATCGATGCCGCGCGCGTCGCATCGGCGCAGATCACCTATCTCGAAGGTTATCTCTGGGACCCGCCGGCCGCGAAGGCGGCGTTTCAGAAGGCCGCCAGCATCGCCCATACCGCCGGGCGCAAGGTGGCGCTGAGTCTATCGGATGCCTTCTGCGTCGATCGCTATCGCGACGAGTTTCTCGAACTCATCCGCAGGCGCAGCATCGACATCCTCTTTGCCAACGAGAGCGAATTGCACGCCCTCTACCAGACAGCGGATTTCAAGACCGCCCTCGCGCAATTGCAGGGAGAGGATATTCTCGCGGCGGTGACGCGCAGCGAGAAGGGCGCGCTCATCGTTACGCGCGAGGAGATGCATGCGGTGAATGCCTTCCCGATCGACACTCTCGTCGATACGACCGGCGCCGGCGACCTTTTCGCCGCCGGTTTTCTCGCCGGCCTCTCGCGCGAGCAGAGCTTGACGGATTGCGCGCGGCTCGGCGCGCTCGCTGCGGCCGAGATTATCCAGCATTATGGCGCGCGGCCGCAGACGGACCTGAAGGCGCTCGCGGCGGAGAACGGGCTGCTGTAGGCCGATACGTCATTGCGAGCGAAGCGAAAAAGATTCGCCCGCGCGTCATGGCCGGGCTTGACTCGGCCATCCAGACACCGGGGCTTCATCGTGACGGAAGGCGCTTGGATGCGCGGATTAAGTCCGCGCATGACGGTCGCTTAATTGGATTGTTGCTTTGCTTGCTCGCAATGACGAGCGGCTACAGCTTCCTTAGCTCCACCGTCTGGATCGCGTGGTCCGCGTCCTTGGTGAGCACGAGGCTGGCGCGGGCACGCGTCGGCAGAATGTTGTCGTGCAGATTGCGCAGGTTGATCCGCGTCCAGATATCCCGCGCCATCGCCTCGGCCTCGTCCTGCGGCATGTCGGCATATTTGCGGAAATAAGAGCGCGGATCGCGGAACGCGGTTTCGCGCAGCCGCAGGAAGCGTCTGATGTACCATTGCTCGAGGTCGTTCTCGTCGGCGTCGAGATAGACCGAGAAATCGAAGAAATCGGAGACGAAGGCGCTGGCGTGTCCGTGCTTCACCGGCCGGCCGGGCTGCAGCACGTTCAGTCCTTCGACGATAAGGATGTCCGGCCGGTCGACGGTGACGAATTCGTCCGGCGTGATGTCGTAAGTGAGATGCGAATAGACCGGCGCGCGGACATTGTGCGTGCCCGCCTTGATGTCCGAGAGAAAATTGATGAGCGCCGGGCTGTCGTAGCTCTCCGGAAAGCCCTTCTTGTCCATCAGGCCCTCGGCTTCGAGCACGGCGTTCGGATAGAGAAAGCCGTCGGTCGTGATGAGTTGTACTTTCGGCGTATTGGGCCAGCGCGACAGCAGAGTGCACATCACGCGCGCCAGCGTCGACTTGCCCGCGGCGACCGAACCGCCGACGCCGATGATATAGGGCACCTTGCCGTCCCCGGCGTCGAGAAAGCGCTGCGTTGCCTTGTAGAGCCCTTGCGTCGCGGCGACATAAAGCGCCAGCAGGCGCGACAGCGGCAGATAGATTTCGATGACTTCTTCGAGCGACAAGGGCTCGCCGAGCGAGCGCAGCCGGCTCAGGTCGTCGAGCGTCAGCGTCAGCGGCGTGTCGGCGCGCAAGGCCGCCCATTCGCTTCGGCTGAAGCGGCGATAGGGCGAGAGAATCGCCGGAGGCTGCGTAACGCGCTCGTCCATGGATCTCCCGGTCGCGTGGCGCCTCTGGAGGAGATGTCGCGGCATTTTAGACGACAATTCTATTTTTGAAACCGGCCAAATGGGGGATTGATTTCTTCCCTATCATGCTTTCCGCGAGGCTTTTTCCTCGTGGCCGGACTGGCGCGTGCGCCGTTCGAGTTCGGCCATGACCTCGCCGAGCGCCACCCCGCGCGCCTCAAGCACGACAAGGAGGTGGTAGAGGAGATCGGCGCTTTCGCTGACGAGCGCCTCGCGCTCGCCTTCGATCGCGGCGATCACGGTTTCGACCGCTTCCTCGCCGAGCTTTTTCGCGGCGCGGGCAGGCCCCGCCGCCAGCAGGGATTTCGTATAGGACGTCTCTGCGCTCGCCTCGGCGCGCTTGGCGATAATGGCGGCGAGATCCTCGAGAGTAAAATCGCTCATGCAACTTTTCCGGAACACGCTAGCGCGCTTTCCGGCCAGATGGAATTATCTGGCCGATAAGAAATCGCGCCGATTCAAAACCTTGAGCGTGTTCCGGAAAAGTCATGCAACTTTTCCGGAACACGCTCGAGCATCGATGCCATCGAGCCTGATGGCGACGCCGTGCTTGGCCATATAGCTCTTGGCTTCGGCGATGCTGAATTCGCCGAAATGGAAGATCGAAGCGGCGAGCACCGCCGTGGCGCCGCCGTCGCGGATGCCTTCAACGAGATGATCGAGCGTGCCGACGCCGCCGGAGGCGATGACCGGCACGTTGACCGCATCTGCGACGGTGCGGGTCAGGGCGATATCGAAGCCGGATTTGGTGCCGTCGCGGTCCATCGAGGTCAACAGGATTTCGCCGGCGCCGAGGCTCACGACCTCGCGCGCGTAATCGATCGCGTCGATCCCAGTCGGCTTGCGGCCGCCATGGGTGAAGATTTCCCAGCGGCCGGGCGCGGTCTGCTTCGCGTCGATGGCGACGACGATGCATTGGCTGCCGAATTTCTCCGCCCCAGCGCGGACGAATTCGCGATTCTGCACCGCGGCGGTGTTGATGCCGACCTTGTCGGCGCCGGCGAGCAGCAGGTTGCGAATGTCCTCGACCGTGCGCACGCCGCCGCCGACCGTCAGCGGCATGAAGCAGGCTTCCGCCGTGCGCTGTACGACATCGAGTAGCGTGCCGCGATTCTCGTGGCTAGCGGTAATGTCGAGAAAGCAAAGCTCGTCCGCGCCCGCCGCATCATAGGCGATGGCGCAGGCAACGGGGTCGCCGGCATCGCGCAGGCCGACGAAATTGACACCTTTGACGACGCGGCCGTCCTTCACGTCGAGGCAGGGGATGACGCGCGCCTTAAGCAAGGCTTTTCTCCGCCGCGCGGACCAGCGCCAAAGCTGCCTGCGGATCGAGGCGGCCGTCATAAAGCGCGCGGCCGGTAATGGCGCCTTCGAGCTTCGCGCAATCTGGCTGCAACAATCTCTCCACATCCGCGAGCGAGGCGAGCCCGCCGGAGGCGATGACGGGGATGGCGACCGCGTCGGCCAGGGCCAAAGTCGCCTCCACGTTCAGCCCCTTCAAGGCGCCGTCGCGGGAAATGTCCGTATAGATGATCGCGGCGACGCCGGCATCCTCGAACCTGCGGCCGAGTTCGATCGCTTCCATGGTCGTGGCTTCGGCCCAGCCTTCGACCGCCACTTTGCCGTCGCGCGCGTCGATGCCGACGGCGATTTGGCCGGGGAAGCGCCGCGCTGCCGCTCGCACGAAATCAGGATCGCGTACCGCCGCCGTGCCGATGATGACGCGGGCGACGCCGTTGCCGAGCCAGGCTTCGACCGTGTGCAGATCGCGGATGCCACCGCCGAGCTGCACCGGCATTGTCACGCGGGCGAGAATCGCGTCCACGGCAGAGGCATTCATCGGCTTGCCGGCAAAGGCGCCGTCGAGATCGACGACATGGAGATAGGTGAAACCCTGCCGCTCGAAGGCTTCCGCCTGCGCCGCGGGGTCTTTGTTGAATACGGTCGCCTTGTCCATGTCGCCATAGAGCAGGCGCACACATTCGCCGTTCTTGAGGTCGATTGCGGGAAAAAGGATCACGGCTGCCACCGCAAGAAATTGGCGATCAAGGCAAGTCCCAGTCTTTGGCTCTTCTCGGGGTGGAATTGCGTCCCGACGATATTGTCGTGGCCGACGATGGCGACGATCGGCCCGCCATAATCGGTCACCGCGACGACTTCATCCTCCGGCACATTTTTGTAGGCGAAGGAATGGACGAAATAGGCGTGCAGGCCCGTCGGGCCGGTCGGGATATTGGCGAGCAGCGGATGCGGCCTCTCGGCGGCAAGCGTGTTCCAGCCCATGTGCGGGATTTTGAGATCGCCGCCGGGTTCGATCGCGGCGACATCGCCGCCGATCCAGCCGAAGCCTTCAGTGGTTTCGTGTTCCAACCCCCGCTCGGCCATCAATTGCATGCCGACGCAAATGCCGAGGAAGGGGCGCCCCTGCTTGCGCACGCGCTCTTCCAGCGCGTCGATCATGCCCGGCACGGCTTCGAGCCCGCGGCGACAATCGGCGAAAGCGCCGACGCCGGGCAGCACAATGCGCTCGGCGCGTGCCACTGTCTCAGGATCGCCGGTGACTTTGATCTCGGCGGCAATGCCCGCCTCCCGCGCGGCGCGCTCGAAGGCCTTGTGCGCCGAGTGCAGATTGCCGGAGCCGTAATCAACGATGGCGACGTTCACCGCGCATCCTCCGGCCGGGGAAATAGGCCCACGATCTCGCCCGGTGGCGAGGGCGCCGGGGCTTTTGGCGCATCGCTGATTTTCACCGGGGGCAGGGGCGGGGGAATAGCACGCAAGGCGCGGCGGAAATAGCTGCGCTCGGCATCGGTGCGGCGGATGCCGGCGGCGATATCGGCGAGGCGGAAGCCGCTCCGTGCCAATTCGCCCTGCCGCAGCGCATTGCCTTCGAGCCCAAGCAGAAATTCGAGCAGGAGCGCGATCCAGAAGATCGCGCCATCGCCAAGATAGCGCGGCGCGACGAGCGTGAGCAGACCGAACAAAGCGAACCAGACGAGCAGGACGCCCCAGAGCCGGTGCCAGGCGAGCCAGAATGGCCCGAGGAAGAAAGCGGCGCGCGAAAATCCTTCGCGGACGAAGACAGCGTCCGGCAAAGCCGCATATCTATCGGCCTCGGACGGCGCCCTTCGGCCGAAATCGGGGACGTAAACCGTATAGACGGCCATAGTCTCTTCGTTCCTAAATCCGCTGCCGCGCTGCCCCCTCGCCCGCGCGCGGGAAGGTTGGGTGAGGGCCTCGCTCGGGCTGTTCTCCCCGCAGACGGGGAGGGCGCGAATGCTCTAGCCCGTCAGCGACCCCTTGGTCGAGGGAATTTCGCCGCTGCGGCGCGGGTCGACGGCGACGGCGGCCCTCAGCGCCCGCGCCACCCCTTTGAACGCCGATTCGGCGATATGGTGGCTGTTCTCGCCATATAGGGTCTCGATATGCAGATTCATCCCCACATGCGTCGCCAGCGCCTGGAAGAATTCGCGCACGAGCTCAGTGTCGAATTCGCCGATCTTCGGCCGCGTGAACACCGTCCGGAAGACGAGATAGGGGCGTCCGGAGAGGTCGATCGCGACCCGCGTCAGCGTCTCGTCCATCGGCTGGAGCGCGTCGGCGAAGCGGGTGATGCCGCGGGCATCGCCCAGCGCCTGACGGATCGCCTGGCCGAGCGCGATGCCGGTGTCCTCGACTGTGTGATGCGGGTCGATATGCAGGTCGCCCTTGGCGGTGATGTCGATGTCGATCAGCGAATGCCGCGCGATCTGGTCCAGCATATGGTCAAAGAAGCCGACGCCGGTCGAAATGTTCGATATGCCGGTCCCGTCGAGATCAACACGGACCTCGATGGCGGTTTCCTTGGTTTTGCGGGCGATCTGGGCTTTGCGCATGGAAAAATTCGAGGATCCTGAAGCCGCGCTGCGCGGCGGGCGGACAATAGAGCATTTTTACGTAAAGAGAAAACCAAAGCCGCGAAAGCGGCCGGGAAGTGCATGATATGATTTATTTTTTAGAGCGAGGCCGGGCGCGTTCGCGCTTCGGCGCCCTTGCCAGCGACGCCGCAACTTCATAGATGGGGACAGTCTTTGCTTCGCCGTGCCACGGCATTTTCGTGAGTGTGTGTAATGTCCGAACTGCCCTCAAGGCATGAAACTTGGCACGGAACCACAATCATCATGGTCCGCAAGGGCGGCCGCACGGTGATCGGCGGCGACGGCCAAGTGTCGATCGGCCAGACGATCGTCAAAGGCAATGCCAAAAAAGTGCGCCGGCTCGCCAAGGGCGAGGTGATCGGCGGCTTCGCCGGCGCGACGGCCGATGCCTTTACGCTGTTCGAGCGGCTCGAGGGCAAGCTTGAGCAATACCCCGGGCAGCTCGTGCGCGCCTGCGTCGAGCTCGCCAAGGATTGGCGCACCGACCGCTATTTGCGCCGGCTCGAAGCCATGATGCTGGTCGCCGACAAGGAGGCGGGGCTCGTCCTTACCGGCAATGGCGATGTGCTGGAGCCCGAGGCAACGCCCGACGGCAGCGTGATGGGCATCGGCTCGGGCGGCAATTATGCGCTCGCCGCCGGCCGCGCGCTGCTCACGACCGAGGCCGACGCCGAGACGATCGCCCGCCGCGCGCTCGATATCGCCGCCGATATCTGCGTCTACACCAACCGCAACATCGTCATCGAGAGCCTGCCGTGATCGCGGGTGCTCGGCCGATTCCTTTGCCTCATGCCGCTGGAAATCATGACTGACTTTTCACCGCGCGAAATCGTCTCCGAACTCGACCGCTTCATCGTCGGCCAGAAACAGGCCAAGCGCGCCGTCGCCATTGCCGGTAAGGACGAGCCCCGCCTCCTTGTCGGCGACCAGCATCATGGCTTCGAGCCGGCGCAAATAGCGGTCGGTGCGCCAATCCTTGGCG
>JARLIV010000114.1 GCA_031291555.1 Methylovirgula sp.
GCCATCGGGCTCGCCGGAGCCGTCTTCTTGACCGTGCTCTTCAGCCTTCTTGGCCTGACGGTGTTGCGCCGGCTGGGCGGCCAGGCGCGCGATGTCCTCAAGGCCGCGCTCGACCAGCCAAGCCAGACTTTTCGCCTCTCGCCGCTGACGCTGCGTAGCGGCGCTTTCGCCGCCATTGGCGCGGTGCTGCTGGTCGTTCCCGGCTTTCTGTCGGATTGCGTTGGCCTGGCGCTGCTCCTGCCCGCCTGGCGGCACCAGGAATTCGCTCCCAAGCCGCAGGCCCCGAACACGATCGATCTGACGCCGCAGGATTGGCACCGGATCGACTAGATCATCACGCCCGAGCCTCGCTTGTTCCCTGCCCCCATCCATGCTACCCGCTTGCGCGATTTTTCGACGGGCTTAGGCCTGCGGCGCGGAGTATAATGAAATGGTCGATGTCAACGACGGCATTGCGGCAAATGAGCCCACACTCAATGCCTTGGTGCAATATACGAAGGATCTCTCCTTCGAGAATCCGAGTGCGCCGCGCTCGCTCGGCCCGCAGCAGAAGCCGCCGAACATTTCGATCCAGGTCAATGTCAACGCCCGGCAGATCGCCGAGGCGGATTATGAGGTCGAGCTGCTGCTCGAAGGCGCCGCCGGGGAAGGCGCGGACACTTTGTTCAAGTTCGAGCTGAACTATGCCGGCATCTTCCGCGTGCTGAACATTGCGCAGAGCGACATCCAGCCTGTGGTGATGATCGAATGCCCGCGGCTGCTTTTCCCCTTCGCCCGGCAGATCGTCGCCGAGGCGGTGCGCAATGGTGGCTTCCCGCCGCTCTATATCGATCCGATCGATTTCGCCGGTCTTTATCGCCAGCGCATGGCGCAGGCCGCGCAGGCGCCCTCGGCTCAGGCCTGAGTTCGGCTCGCGCGCTTTCCGACCAGATGAATCATCTGGCCGACAAGAAATCGCGCCAATTCATAATATTGGAGCATGTTCTGATCGAAAGAGTCATACACTTTTTCGCAACATGCTCTAAGCCTCGTCCGATTTCGGCAGATAGCGGCGCCAGATCGCCTTGTCGCCAAGGGTAGCGATGAAGCCGGCATGCGCCGCCCATTCGGCCGCCGCGATCAGTGGCGCAAGCGGCGCCGGACGCTCCGGCCGCACCGCCGCACGCAGCGCATTGCCTGCGGCGCTCTGCAAAGCCAGGCTCGCCTGGCGGCCGCCGGTCAATTCCGCATAGACTTCGGCGAGAATTTCCGCATCGAGTAGAGCGCCGTGCTTGGTGCGCCGGCTCGCATCGATGCCGTAGCGTTGGCAGAGCGCATCGAGACTATTCGGCGCGCCGGGATGACGGCGGCGCGCGAGCGCGAGCGTATCGACGATCCGCTCCGGCCCCAGGACCGGGTGGCCGAGCGCCACAAGCTCCGCATTGACGAAGCGCAGATCGAATTCGGCATTATGCGCGACCAGTACTGCATCGCCGACGAAGCCGAGAAATTGCTCGGCGATCTCGGCGAATTTCGGCTTGCCGGTCAGGAACTCGGCGGAGAGGCCATGGACGCGGAACGCCTCCTCCGGCATGTCGCGCTCGGGATCGAGATAGAAATGGAATGTCTGCCCAGTCGGGATCGCGTTGAGGATTTCGACGCAGCCGATCTCGACGATCCTGTGGCCGCCAGCGGGATCGAGGCCCGTCGTCTCGGTATCGAAGACGATTTCACGCATGGTCTTTGCTTTTCACCCGGCCGGCGCGAATGGCGGCGATGAGCTCGCGCACCTGCCGCGCGACCGCGGCATGGCCGGAGCTTGTGTCGAGGATGATATCGGCGCGGCGGCGCTTTTCGGCATCGGGCATTTGCTTGGCGATTATGACGGCAAGCTTGGCCTCTGTCATGCCCGGACGCGCAGCGATCCGGGCTTTTTGCACCTCTTCCGGTGCGGTGACCAGCAACACCGCATCGACCTCGCTCTCGCAGCCCGTTTCGTAAAGCAGCGGAATGTCAAGGACGACAAGATCGGCGCCGGCCGCGCGGGCCGACGCGACGAACTCCGCCCGCGCGGCGCGCACGAGCGGATGGACGATCGCCTCAAGCCGCTTCAGCGCCGCTGCATCGTGGATCACGAGGGCCGAAAGCCGCGCCCGGTCGATCTCGCGGCCCCGCAACGTGCCCGGAAAGGCGGCTTCGACCAATGGCGCGGCGGCGCCGCTATAGAGCGCGTGGACAGCGGCGTCGGAATCGTGCACCGGGACGCCGGCCTCGCGGAACATGGCCGCGGTCGTCGACTTGCCCATGCCGATCGAGCCGGTGAGGCCGAGCACGAACATCAGCTTTTGCTCACGATGTCGGCGGCGACCAAAGCGCGCAGCTCCGCCGTCACCTGCGGAACTTGGCCGAACCAGCGCGCAAAACCGGGCACGGCCTGATGCAGCAGCATGCCGAGCCCGCCCGAGGTGCGAAGGCCCCGCGCCGCCGCCTGGCGCAGCAGCGCGGTTTCGAGCGGCGCATAGACGATATCCGCCACGACAGCGCCGGATGGCAAGGGCGCGAGATCGATCTCGAGCGGCGGCTGTCCGACCATGCCAAGCGAGGTGGTGTTGACGAGAAGACTGGCGCCTTCGAGTTGCGCGGGCAAAGCGGCATAATCGGCGAGTTCGATCGTCGCCTCGGGAAATTGGCGCTGCAAGTCCTCGCCGCGGCCGCGCGTGCGGTTGACGATGACGATGCGGCCAACGCCACGCGAGATCAGCGCGTAAACGATGCCGCGCGCGGCGCCGCCCGCGCCAAGCACGACGGCCTTATGCACGGACTTATCCCAGTCCGGAACATCTTCGTCGAGCGAAGCCAAAAAACCCACAACGTCGGTGTTGTCGCCGAAGAGTTTTCCCGCTTCGATCCACAGGGTATTCACAGCCTTGAGACGCTGTGCCACCGGCGATGTGAGGGCACAGGCGGCGAAAGCCTTCTCCTTATGCGGCAGAGTGACATTACCGCCGACGAAGCCCAATTCTTCGAGATTGGCCAGAAAGGCCGGAAGGTCCGGCGGCGCGACCGGGATGCGCTCATAGCTGCCGGCAAGGCCGAGCTGCCGCAGCCAGTATGTGTGAATCAGCGGCGAGCGCGAATGGGCAATCGGCCAGCCGATGACGAAGGCGCGGGGACTCATCCGGCGAGACTGCCTTCTTGGCGCAGAAATGCAAGCAGCGGCAGCAGCGGCAAGCCGAGGATCGTCGCGTGGTCGCCCTCGATCTTCCCGAAGAGATGCACGCCGAGCCCTTCCAGCTGATAGGCCCCGACGCTCCCCAGCACCGCAGGGCCGGCGGCGGAAAGATAGCGGGCGATGAAATCCGCGCTCAGCACCCGGCAGGTGAGCCGGGCGGTCGCGACCGTCTCGAACAAAACTTTTTCGCCGCGCGCGACGCAAAGCGCCGAATGCAGCGCATGCGTCCGGCCGGAGAGTTTCGCAAGCTGCGCCTGCGCCGCCGCCAGATCCTTCGGCTTGGTGAAAATCTCATTACCCAGCGCAAGCACTTGATCGGCGCCGAGCACAAGCCGATCGGGCTGCGATTTCGCGACGGCGAGCGCCTTGGCCTCAGCGAGATGGGCGGCGACGGCCTCCGCGCTCGCGCCCGCGGCGCGCAGCGGCGCTTCGACTGCGCGCTCGTCGATCTCGGCGGCGATAATTTCGAAGGGCACGCCCGCGCCTGCGAGCAGCGCCCGCCGGGCTTGGCTCTTCGAGGCGAGCACCAGCGGCGCCTTTCGCAGCCAGAGACGCGTCATCTTGGATGTTCCAAAAGCCCGAGCTTGGCGCGATGCGCCTTACAGAGATTAATGATCGCCGCCGCTGCCTCCTCGATCGAGCGGCGCGTTACGTCGATCACCGGCCAGCCGTAATGGGCAAAGAGCCGCCGCGATTGGACGACCTCCTCATTGACCGCGACCGGATCGACATAGGTGGAATCGAACCGCGTCTGCGAAGAGTCAAGCCGTTGCTGGCGGACGGCGACGAGCCGCTCGGCCGAGGTGATGAGGCCGACGATCAGCGGTTTTTGCAGCCGGAAGATCGCTTTCGGCAGCGGCACATTGGGGACGATCGGGATATTGGCGGTCTTATAGCCGCGATTGGCGAGATAGATGCTCGTCGGCGTCTTCGACGTGCGGCTGACCCCGAGCAGCAGAATATCGGCCGCCTCATAATCGTCGGCCGTCTGCCCGTCGTCGTGCAGCATCGTATAGTTCAGCGCCTCGACGCGATTGAAATAATAGGCATTCAGCATGTGCTGCGCGCCTGGCCGGGCAGCGCCGGGCGAGCCGAGGTAGGCGCGGAAGATATCGCTGATCGGCTGCAGCACCGAATGGCAAGGCACGTTGATCTCGTGGCAGGCCGCCACCAGCCGTTGCGCCAGATCCTTATCGACGAGCGTGAAAAGAACGACGCCCGGCGCCTCGTCGATCTCGGCGATGGCCTTTTCGAGCTGCGCCGCCGAGCGGACGAAGGGGTAGAGATGTTCGATCGATTCGACCGCGTCATATTGGGCGACGACCGCGCGGCTGACGGCGATCAGGGTTTCGCCCGTCGCATCCGAGATCAGGTGAAGATGGAAAAAGTTGCGGGCCAAAACTATCCCCAGTCCGCTGCGAAGATCTGTGAATCGATGGGGATAATTCGCAGCCCTGCGTGCCTCTCTGGGGACATGTCTCGCGGCGGCCGCGGCTTTGTCAACAGAGCTAGGCATGGGCACAGAACGGCGCTCCTGCGGATGATTTGCGGAGAAAATTCCGTAAAGCTTGAGCAGGTTCCGCTCTGGCACAGGCAAGCCATTGCCGGCATTAACGAATCGTTAACGATTGGCAAACCGCCGCCGGGCTGTGGGAATCGCGAAGAACACAAGATCGCGTGGCCGGATTGTGAAAAATTCGAAACAAGCCTAATCGGGTCCCCTAATAAGAGACAAAATAGAAGAGTCTTTAGATAAGGATTTATACTTTGGCGGTTTCGACCTTGGCGGCAGACAAGCCTCTGCTGCGCGTGCTGGCCGGCGAGGCAATATCACCGACTCCCGTCTGGTTGATGCGCCAAGCCGGGCGCTATCTCACCGAATATCGCCAGACGCGGCTCAAGGCGCGCTCCTTCCTCGATCTCTGCTATACGCCGAAGCTGGCGGCGGAAGTCACGCTGCAGCCAATCCGGCGCTTCCATTTCGATGCGGCGATCATCTTCAGCGACATCTTGGTCGTGCCCGACGCTTTCGGGCAGAAGGTCGACTTTGAAACGGGCCAGGGGCCGCAATTGGCGCCGATCGCCGGCGCCAAGGAATTCGGCGCGCTGCGCGAGACGATCAATCTCGATCATCTCGAGCCGGTGTTCGAGGCGATCCGCCTCGTCAAGGCGGAGCTGGCCGAGAAGACGGCGCTGATCGGCTTCTGCGGCGCGCCCTTCACGGTCGCGAGTTATATGATTGCCGGGCACGGCACGCCGGACCAGGCGCCGGCGCGGCTTTTGGCCTATCGCGACCCAGCTCTGTTCGGCGCCTTGATTGAGCGGCTGACGGAGGGCTCGATCGCCTATCTTTCACAGCAGATCAGTGCCGGTGTCGATTGCGTGCAGATTTTCGACACTTGGGCGGGCGCTCTGGCGCCGGCGGAACTCGCTCGTTGGGGCATTGCGCCGGTGAAGCGGATCGTCTCCGCGCTGCGGGCGCGCCACCCGGAAACGAAGATCATCGCCTTTCCGCGCGGCATCGGCCTTTCACTGACAGATTATGCGGCGGCGACGGGGGCCGACGCGATCGGGCTCGACACATCGGTTAATCCGGCCACTGCAGCGCGGCTTGTGCCGTCCGGCGTCGTGCTGCAGGGCAATCTCGATCCTCTCGCCTTGATCGCGGGCGGCGCGCCGCTGATCGAGGCGGTGCGGAACATCGAGACGGCGTTTGCCGGGCGCCCGCACATTTTCAATCTCGGCCACGGCATTCTGCCGGAAACGCCGCTGGCCAATGTCGAAGCTCTGTTGGCCGCGCTGCGGCCGGAGGCGTGAGATGGACCAGCTCTATCTCTGGATCAAAGCCCTGCACATCATCTCGGTCATCGCCCTCATGGCCGGGATGTTCTATCTGCCGCGGCTTTTCGTCTATCACGTGACGGCGGAAAAAGGCTCGGTGCAGTCGGAGACCTTTAAGGTGATGGAGAGGAAGCTCGACGTCATCATCATGCGGCCGGCGCTTGTGCTCGTCTATGCGACGGGAATCACCCTCGCCATCAAGGCGGATTTCTTCAAAGCTGCCTGGCTCAATTGGAAATTTTTACTCGTTCTGCTGCTGACGGGGCTTTACCTCTATCTGGTCGGTGCGCGGCTGCGTTTTGCTGCGGATCGCAATATCCACTCCGCGCGATTCTATCGCATACTGAACGAGGCCCCGACGCTGCTGCTCATCGGCATCGTCCTGCTCGTCGTGCTGAAGCCGTTTTGAGTATTTGCCCAAAGCACGGAGCCGGTGGAAACACCGGCTTTTTCTTTTTCTAAAACGAGCGCTTTCGAATTCAGCGACAACGGGCTGTATTTATATTCAGTGACTCGCAACTGTAGCGCTTTTGACACAACCGTAATGAATCATAGCGGCGCGTCCACATTATTCTTGGTTGTGCAAAAAAGTCGGCTTAGTGCTTTCTTCAGGTTTAGTTTTGTATGGGGGAGAAAATGATTCGTTCGCTTCTTTTATCTACAGCACTCTCGTTGGCGGCCATTGGGGGCGCTTTCGCTGCGGATTTGCCGAACACCAAGGGCGAGCCAGTCTACGCGCCCCCGCCCCCGCCCCCACCGACCTGGACGGGCTTTTATATCGGCGTCAATGGCGGTTATGGCGGTGATAGATTCGTTTATCCGCTTGACGGATATGCGACCGGCGAGGGGATAGGGGGCGGGTCGACAACGATTAGCGGTAATGGCAATGCCAACATTACTTCGAGCGGGTTCCTCGCCGGCGGCCAGATTGGGTACAATTATCAGTTTCCGGCCTCCAACTTCGTGGCGGGCGTAGAGGCTGATATTGATTGGACATCGATCCGCGGACAGCTTGGTGCTTCGATCAATGCGACCGGCTCTGGTGGTGGTAGC
>JARLIV010000115.1 GCA_031291555.1 Methylovirgula sp.
ATTGGCGCGCCCAAGGGGACTCGAACCCCTGTTTTTGCCGTGAAAGGGCAACGTCCTAGACCGCTAGACGATGGGCGCATGCGGGTCGCTCGATGGACGGGCGAGGTATAGAGAGCGGCGTCGGCGCTGGCAAGCCGGGGAGGCCCTCGTTCTCGGCTTTATGGGCTTTCGGTCCCCTATTGCGCCGGCGCGAGGTCGAGAAGCCGCAGCTGGACGCGCTCGCGCCCGTTCCAGCGGTCGAGGACGAGACTGCCGGCAATATGCGCCGCCTGCCCGCGCGCGGCGGCGAGCGCCTGGCCCAACGGCTCCTCCGCCGCCCGGAAGACAATGCCCTCGAGGCTCGCGCCATCGGCCGATTGGGCGCGCCAACGCAGATGCCCCTGCCCAACCGGCATCACGTCGACCAGCCGGAGCGCCGGAAAGACGAAAACTGGCTCGGGATTTCCGGCGCCGAAGGGCCCCGCCTTTTCCAGTGCCGCATGGAGCGCGAGATTGGCACCGGCGGCGGTGAGCGTCGCATCGACCAGCAAGGCCTCCGCGGCCCGCGCCGTGGCGACTTTCTCCGCGAGGGCCGATTCAAGCAACGCCGCGAATTCGGCGAACTTTTCGCGGTGGAGGGTCACGCCCGCCGCCATGGAATGGCCGCCGCCCTTGACGAGTAGGCCCGCCTCTGCCGCCTGACGCACGACCTTGCCGATATCGACACCAGGAATGGATCGCCCCGAGCCGGTGCCGATATCGCCCTCGAACGTAATAGCGAAGGCCGGACGGCGGAACTTCTCCTTCAGGCGTGCGGCAACGAGACCGACGACGCCGGGATGCCAGCCCTCGCCGGCAACGAGAATCGCCGCACCCTCGCCCGCACGCTCGGCCGCCGCCAGCGCCTCGGCCACGGCGATTTCGACGGTCGCCGTCTCCACCGTCTGGCGCTCGCGGTTGAGGCGGTTCAACTCCTCGGCGATCTGCCGGGCCGCCAGCGGATCGCTTTGGCTCAGCAGTTTGGCGCCGAGCGCGGCATCGCCGATTCGCCCGCCGGCATTGATGCGCGGGCCGATCAGGAAGCCGAGATGCTGCGCCGTCGGTGGGCCGCCTGCCCCGGCGACATCGAAGAGCGCGGCGAGCCCCGGCCGGCCGCGCGCGCGCATTAGCGCGAGCCCCTTGATGACCAGGGCGCGGTTGAGCCCGGTCAGGGGCGCGACATCGGCAATGGTCGCGAGCGCGACGAGATCGAGCCCCAGCAGCAGATCGGGCTCTGGCCGCGTGGTGCTCCAGAAATTTTGCGCGCGCAGGAGACGGTTGACGGCGATGAGCGTGAGGAAAACCACGCCCGCCGCGCAGAGCTGGCCGAGACCGGAGAGGTCGTCCTGCCGATTGGGATTGACGACGATGGCAGGCGGAAGCTGCTCCGGTGCCTGATGATGATCGAGCACGATCACGTCGAGGCCGCGCCGGCGCGCCTCTTCGAGCGGCGCGTGGCTCGTCGTGCCGCAATCGACGCAGACGAGCAGCTTGGCCCCCGCCTCCGCCAGCGCCGCGATGGCTGGGACGTTCGGCCCGTAACCTTCGAAAATCCGGTCCGGGATGTGGATTTGATGCGGCGTGCCAGCCGCGGTGAGGAAATCACCCAGCAGCGCCGCCGAGGCCGCGCCGTCGACGTCATAATCGCCGAAAATAGCGACCTTCTCCCCGGCGCGGATGGCGGCGGCGAGGCGCGCGGCCGCGGCATCCATGTCGGCGAGGCGCGAAGGATCTGGCAGCAGCCGGCGCAGCGTCGGATCGAGATAGAGCGCCGCCTCGTCCAAAGCGACGCCGCGCCCGGCCAGCACGCGCGCCAGCAGCTCCGGATGGCCGTGAACCTGCGTCATCGCCAGCGCCCGCGCGGCGCCGGCGGTATCGAGCCGCTCGCGCCACGGTCTACCAAGGGCGGAACGCGTGACGCCGAGCAAGGGCCGGCCCGGCGCAGGCGCGAGATTTTGAGTCGAAAGAAGCGGCTGGTTCACGCCCCTGTTTATCAGAGAGCGGACCGCAAATCAGCGCGGCACGGCGGCCATCAACAGGCAGCGCCGATTGGAAGGGCCTTGGAGCCGCCTTAGAGCGTGTTCCGGAAAAGTTGCATGACTTTTCCGATCAGAACACGCTCCAATATTTTGGCTTGGTGCGATTTCTTATCGGCCAGATGATTCTCATCGGCCGGAAAGCGCGCTGGATGACGGCTCCCTGGCACCTCAATTTCAGGCTTGCGAATGGGCCTCGATATGGTGCTTGGCGGCTTCGTCGGCATGGTGTTCGGCCTGCAGGCCGTGGCCATGCGCGACCTGGGCGTGATGGCCGGCGAGATGAAGCTCACCCTCTTCCTGATGCTTGGCGGCCTCGCGATGGTGCTCAGCAGCCTTCTCATGATGTTCGGCAGCGGCTTGATGATGCTCGGATTTGCTCAAAGTGCTCATTCTCGTTCTCCCCTGAAGGGCGGCTGTTGCCGCACGGCGAGTTTGCCGAGACGAAATGCAGGAGCGGTGAAGCCCGCGCGACGAATCAATGAACTTTCGTGAGCACTTTCAAAACACAGGCGCTTGGCGTTCAGTTTCCGCATGAAACCGGTCGCGTGCGTTTATCCCCCCACGCGGCTCCAAAAGTGCCGCCTGCTCGGGCGTAAGCTGCACGTTTGCGTTGTGTCGGTGCAACAGCGCCCGCCAATTCCTGAATTGGGAAGCTGCTGATATGGCATCGACGTCGCGAAGGTATTAGCGTCGAGGACCGCTTGGGGAGGCCCATGCCGCTAGGCCGTGCAACTTGTCCTGCGAACAGCAATCCTTTTGAAATCTTTTCGGATTTACGGTTTTGCGAGACCTCCGCGCAACAGGCATCGGGAAAAGCCTTTGATGAGTGAGGCGGAGAACGGGCAAAAGGCGCCACGCCCTGAAAAAGCCGCAGAGCGGGTGCGCCTTGCTGAGGCACTGAGGGAAAATTTGCGCCGCCGGAAAGCACAGAGCCGCGAGCGCGCCGCCGAAGCGAAGGCCAATTCGGGACCCAAGCCGCCGGCACATTCTGATGAGGGGGGCTGATGGATCGCATCCGGATCGTGGGCGGACATGCGCTCGAGGGGTCGATCGCCATTTCCGGCGCCAAGAATGCGGCGCTGCCGCTGATGATCGCGTCGCTGCTGACGCCGGAGACGCTGACGCTCGAGAACATTCCGCGCGTCGCCGACGTCGGCATGTTGCTGCAGATTCTCAGCCATCATGGTGTCGATTACAGCGTCGACGGACGCCGGGCGGGCGACGAGCCGCATGCCAGCCGCACGCTTCACCTTAGCGCGCGCGACATCGTCGATACGAGCGCGCCCTATGATCTCGTCGCCAAGATGCGGGCGAGCTTCTGGGTCATCGCCCCGCTCGTCGCACGCATGGGCGAAGCCCGCGTATCCCTGCCCGGCGGCTGCGCGATCGGCACCCGGCCGGTCGATCTGCTGCTCATGGTGCTCGAAAAGCTCGGTGCGAAGGTCGAGATCGAATCGGGCTATGTCCGCGCCACGGCGAAGAAGGGCCTCATTGGCGGCGAAATCCATTTCCCCAAGGTCACGGTCGGGGGCACCCATACGGCGCTAATGGCGGCGGCACTGGCCAAGGGTCACACGCTCATTACCAATGCAGCCTGCGAGCCGGAGGTGGCCGATGTTGCCGCCTGCCTCGTCAAGATGGGTGCCAAGATCAAGGGCATCGGCCAATCGACCCTCGAGATCGAGGGCGTCGGTTCGCTGCACGGAACTAGCCATTCCGTCGTGCCGGACCGGATCGAGGCCGGAACCTATGCGATGGCCGTCGCGATGGCGGGCGGAGACGTGGTGCTTGAGCACGCCGTGCCGGACCATCTTGAGAGTGCGCTCGACGCCATCAGCCAGGCGGGCGCCGCCATCACCGTCACCAATCGCGGCATCCGCGTGCGCCGCAACGGCGCCGGCATTTCCCCCGTCGATATTTCGACGGCGCCCTACCCCGGCTTCCCGACCGACCTGCAAGCCCAGTTCATGGCGCTGATGACCAAGGCCAAGGGCAAATCGCGGATCACCGAGACGATTTTCGAGAATCGCTTCATGCACGTGCAGGAGCTGGCGCGGCTCGGGGCGCAGATTAAGCTCGACGGCGATGTCGCCCATATCAAAGGCGTGACCGAATTGCAGGGCGCACCGGTGATGGCGACCGATCTGCGCGCCTCCGTCTCCCTCGTCATCGCCGCCCTTGCGGCGCGCGGCGAGACCGTGGTGAACCGCGTCTATCATCTCGATCGCGGCTTCGAGCGGCTCGAGCAGAAGCTCAGCGGCTGCGGCGCGGTCGTCGAGCGTATCTCCGGGGCGAGTTGATCCTCCCGCATCTCCGAGCCTTGGTCTTTACGCCTTGATCTTTGCGACCCGGGCCCACACATGCCCTCATAACGATTTCGTGAAGGAGATTGCGCCATGACGGCCCCGCTGCGTCTGATCGCGCTCGACACCGAAGACCTTGCGATCATGTCGGCGCATTTGCAGGATTCGCTGGTGAAGGTCGGCGACATGACCTATCTGCCGCGCTCCAAGCGCTTCGCCGCCGTTGGCGCGCGCTTCGATTGGATCGCCGAGGCCGAGGGCAAGAAGGAACGTTGCGAGACGGGCTTTCACTTCGAGCGTGTGCTCAAAGTGACGCGCAGCGGCTTTTCGCAGGACAATCCCGAGCAAAAGCTGATGCTG
>JARLIV010000116.1 GCA_031291555.1 Methylovirgula sp.
CTACGTGATGCACGGCGCAGACAAGAATCTGTTCGAAGACAGGCGACGGCGCTTTAGAGATATTGGCATTGTTCTCCATCCCAACCCGCTTTGGGGCAGCAATGGCACTTATCCGGAAGCCGATCTCGCAATAATGAAATCTTCCCTGCCGGAGGTTGATTATCTTTATCGCACGGGCACTCAAGACCCGTATGGCAAAAGCTGTCTTTTCCCTGCTCTCAGCTATGAAATGGATTATAAAGGCCACATTCACGCTGGATGTATGAGTGAAGGAGGGCTGTTCTTCGACTCCGAACTTCCCAAACGTCCCCCAGAGGCTGTCCCGTGCCCTATGCACTCCTGCGTCTGCCTAGACAAATATTCGTTCCTGTCCGGCATCGACAGGAACGTCAGCACAAATCCACTCGCCGAATATGAAAAAGCCCTTTTGGCTCTGCATTCCGAAAAAATTGATCGTTAGACACGCGTGCAATATCGCCATCGGCTTAATATACGCAGCATAATGACGACGCCAGCCGCAGGCGGCGACATCTGCGCGAGATTATCCGCCATCTGCCGTCATCCCGCGCGCCAGACGCTTCCGTCGCAGAAGACCGGGCATTTCGTTGAACCGCCGCCGGTCAGCGTGCCGAGGAAAGTTGGAGACGATGCATCCGTCACATAGGCCCGCGCGCCGGTGAGCGAGGATGACGCCGCGGGCAACGTGGTGACCGTATAGCTGGCCGTCCTGATGAGTCCGTTCACATCGACAGAACATTGCGGCGTCGTCGTGCCGACCCCGAGATAACCCGACTGGTCAAAGCGTGCGGCCTCGGCCGGCGTCGTGGTGTTATTGGCCGTGACCAGAAAGTTGATATACGAACCCTGGGCCGTGTCCGTCCAGTTCTGCGACGCCGCAAAATTAATTTTCGTGCGGTTCGAGCTGCTGAATCCCGTCGCGCCATAGCCACGGCCGCCGAAGGCGAGCAATGTATCATTGGCCTGGAGAGCCGAGGGCGCGGCCGCGGTCCCGCGCGCCCCACGGCCGACATAGGCCGGGGTCGGCCCCGTCGCCGCATAGCTTTCGACGATGAGGAGGTTGGGACCACTTGCCGTGCTGTAGAGCTGGCAAGCGCCCGGCAAAGACAATGGCGTTCCGGTCGAATTGAAAAGACCGGAGGCTGCGACAAGCCCAAATGTCGCCGTGACGACGCCCGAGGAACTGGCGATATCGAGCGCGTCGGACCACGTGCTTCCGTCCGGCGAGACCTTGAAGTGGAAATTGTCGTCGCCGCAGAGCCCGATTTCGGCGCGCCCCGAAAAGCCATCCTGATAAAGCAGGGAAGCCGTATTCGTCGCCGCCGCCTTGTTGAGCTTCACCCGCACATCGCCCGTCCCACCCGAGCTTGCCGAGAGCTCGTTGAAGAGGACATTGTCAGCCGTGACACTCAGCGGATTGGCCGGATCGGCGGCGGTGCCGATGCCGAGCGCGGCGACCTGGCCGCTGCCGCCGGCCGGCACGATTTCCGCGAGCTTCGCTGCCGCAAAGCCGCCGGCCGTCGTGCCGTCCTGAATGACAAGGCGATTGTTCGTCGTGTCGACGACGACCTCGCCCTGCGCGCCGGTAAAGGCCGCGACTTGCGCCGCGGTTCCGCGCCGAAGCTGCAATTGCTCGCTCATCACACGGCTCCCAGATCGATTGCATCAACGATGGCGCCCGCGCCGACCGTGCCGAAATCATCGGCAATCGCCACCGCGTCGCTCGCCCGCCCGAGATCCGTCGGCAGGCCAGAGGCAAGCTGCGCGGCGATCGGATCAGCCGATCCCCTACCGGCGGGTGAAAACACATAGGCGGCGCAGTCCGAAAGATCCTGCAAGCCGCCGCCGAAAATGTTGAAGCTCTGAAACTTCAGATAAAGCGGCTGACCGATGTAGGAATTCGGCAAAACATATTTGAAGACTGCGCCGTCCAGCCTGGCAAAGGACGCGCCGGCCGCATGCGCGACAGCGTTTGAGCCATAAAGCCCGCGATAGAGGCCCGTCAGCTGGTAAGCGTTCGCGCCCGTCAACGTCGCCGTTTCATAGGCCATGAATTCGCTGCCGACGATCACGAGCGTCACGGCCTGCGCGGCACCCGCCGCCGTCGTGCTGGCGAGCGCACCGCCGCTTTCCGCCAGATTGACGGACAAGGCGTCAGACACATCGGGATTGACGCCGGCGTAGGCCGGCAGGCCGCCGCCGAGAACGCCCTGGCGTGCCGGCGCGGTGACCTGGCCGATCGCGACATAGCTCGTGCCATCCAGCGATACCCAGACATTCGCACCGCCCCAATTCGGGTCGGCGAGGCCGCCGCTGCCGCCCGAGACCGCGATCCAGATTTGCGGCGTCGCCCCGGCAAGACTCGCGGGCGGCTCGAAGATGACGGGCGCGTTGACGCTCGCAGGCACCGCCGTGCGGTTGAACGGCAGGACATTGGCGTTCGTCTGCACCGGATAGGCCACCGCGGTCGCCGTGCCGCCCGGATATTCCTCGGCCGTGACGCTCAGCAGGCCGGCCTCGTCCTCTTGGATTTCAATGATGCGGACGGCGACGTTCTCAAGCCCGAGATTTGCGTCCGTCAATGTGACGAGATCCGTCGGCTCCAGCAGACAATATTCCCAGGAGAGTTTGAACTCGTAGAGGTTGCGGATATAGAGCCCGCGCTGAAGAATGAGCTGCGCGACTGTCTGCGCCACATTCGGATCGCAAATCTCGTGTGCGGTGACCGTCGAAGCGATGCGCAGACCGTAGCGTTCGATGGCATTCTGATCGAAGGCCGTGATCGGCGTCGCGTCATAATAGTTTGAGCGCTGGCTGATCTCCACGGTCTGCATGTTGTAGGCGGCGTAGGGATCGCTGCGGACGATATTCACCGGATCCTTGCCGTCGTCATAAACGTAATCGTCGTCACCGAGATTATAGACCGGCGTCAGATTGGGATTGAACGTGCACGCGCCGCCGGAGAAAGAGGTTCCCGGCCCCGGCGTGCCGGAGCTTGCCCCCGGCACCGCCGCGCCCGGCGAACCGGAATACAGCGTGCCGGTGAGCGGTGCGTCGCCGTAGGGGATGAATTTCAGCAGTCCGCTCGACCAGACGGCCGCCGTATTCGTGAGCTGCAGCCAGCGCGCCAGGATCGAACTCGCCGCCTCCTGATCCATCAAGACCGGCGAAAGCGCGAGGCCCGCCGCCCGGCAATAGGTCTGATAAGAGGAATCACCACTCGCGCCGAGCAAAGTCGTCGCGTCGATGCTCACGGGCGGGAAGCCAACGCCATATTGCGCATTGGTCAAAAAATCCTGGATGACGAGCGCAGGATCGGCATCGTAGCCATTGACGACCGCGGACGAGACGAGAATGCCATAGGTTTCGAAGGACAAGGCGCTGACCGTCGCGCTGCTGCCGAGGTCGTAATCGGCGCTCGCGGCATAAGCGAGCCCATTATAAGCGAGTGCCTGCGCTGGAAATTTCGTCGCCAGATAGCTCCAGGTCGCTTGCGGCGTCGTGCCGTCAACGAGAATAAGGCCGTTGAAGGAGGTCGACTTCGACGCGCCCGAGGCGATATTGGTCAGCGACTGCCCATTCCAGACCGTGCCGACGCCTTTGATGGGCCCCTCGCACAGGCCGAGAACCACAGCGGCCGTGTAATCATAACTTGTGGGCGTCGAGCCGCCGCCGAACACGCCGCCCTTGCCGCCACCTTTGCCGCCACCGGCAAAGACCGGATGCGCCACGAAATTGCCCGTCCAAACGACATTCGGCGCGATTTTATTGGTGCCATAGCAGATCGAGATCGGCACGGCGCCGCTCGATGTCTGCAATTGCAATCCGGTGTATTGCGGATAGCTCGCAGTCGAATTGGCGGAGGACTGCAGAAATCCCATGGCGGCTCATCATCTCCAATAGCTGAACGCGCGCCGGCGCCGTGCCGGATCGGCGAGCTGGGCGTTGCGGCTCAGCGTTTCCTCGATAACGATGCCTGCCGGCCAGAATGCATGCACGATGCTGAGCGGCGTCGCGGCTGTCACGATGCCGCCGTGGCTGTAGCAACGCCCATAACGGAACACGAGAATGTCGCCCGGCCGCGGCTCTTCCACCTCGGCGCAACGGTCGAAGACAAAGCCGAGATAGCGCTCGTCGCTGCGGTGCAGATGCCAATCTGGCGGATAGGGCCGCGGATCGAATGGCGCGCAAAGACCCGTATCGACGAAGACACGCACGATCAGCATGCCGCAATCGACGCCGACGCCGCGCAGATCGGCGCAATTGTGATACGGCGTGCCGATCCAGCGTCGCGCTTCGGCGACGACGGCGGCCCGTTCCTCTGTTTCGGACATGGGATCAGATCGCGTAGGTCGGCGGCGGAATGAAGGGAAAGCCGCGGAAATTGGCGAGGTTGTTGAACTTCGCCTTGCAGGTCGCCATGGAATGATCGCAGCCCTGATAGGCGGTGAACGTGTCGCCAACCGCCGGGGCATTCAACAGCGGATAGGCGAGCGTCAATGCGGTTGAGGACGCACTCTTCACATTGGCCGAGACGCCGGCATTGACGCCCGAGGTGAAGAGGACCGTCCCCTGGGCATAGGCGGCCGAGGCACCGCTCCAGGCAATCGACACATTCGTCGTCCCGCTGCCGACCGTTCCGTTCGCGCCAAAGACATTCTTGACGAGGCCGCAACCGGAATCATAGAGCACATGCACGCAGGCCGGGGAATAAAGATTGCGTGGTATTTGGATATCGAGCAGCACGAGATCTGAATTGACGGTGATCTCCGCGCTCGTGCGGCCAAGCGCGTCGATCGTCGCGACGCGGCCCTTGAAAAGCAGGACGCTACCGAGCGGCGGCGCGTTCCACGCAGTTAGAAATGCGCGCTCGCGCATGATTTCGCAGCCATCGAAAACGCCATTGCGCAGCGCCTGCAAGAACGGCACACCGCCGATCGTGTCCGATGGTCTTGCGCTGATCGTGATCTTCTGCTGATCGACATCGAGGCCGACCGCGCATTTGTAATTCAGGCCATCGAC
>JARLIV010000018.1 GCA_031291555.1 Methylovirgula sp.
GATGGATCGAATCGTGCCAGGCGGCGTCAAGAGCGATCTCGATGCGCCGGGCGTCGCCCGGCTGAACCGGCTGGTTCTCGCTGTGGGCCGCCGCTTCCAACCGCTCGCCGACCTCTATGACAAGACGGCCTCGCTGCAAGACCGCACGGTCGGTACCGGCGTGCTGCGGCCGGCGCTCGCGGCGCAATTCGGCGCCGGCGGCTTTATCGGCCGCGCCTCGGGCCGCACTTGCGATGCACGGCGCTGGCCGGGCTATGCGCCCTACGAGGCCCTCGATTTCGATGTTCCGGTGCTGACCGAGGGTGACGTGAACGCCCGCATCTGGATTCGCATTCGCGAAATCGCGCAATCGCTGCGGCTCATCAAGCAGATCCTGGCCGCTCTGCCCGCGGGCGCGATTTACGCGCCGCCGCCGCCGCACACGGCCGAGGCCGTGGAAGGCGCCGCCTTCGCCGAATCCTTTCGCGGCGATGTTTTCATCTGGACGCGGATCGAGACGGACGGGCGCGTCGGCCGCTGCCGCCTGCGCGATCCGTCGTGGTTCCAATGGCCGCTGCTCGAGGCCGTTATCGAGAACAACATCGTCGCTGATTTCCCACTCTGCAACAAATCCTTCAATTGCTCCTATTCAGGGCATGATCTGTGAGCCGGACCGATGCGTAAGACTCTCTTCGAAGCGCTGTTGCGGCCACCCTTTACCGAACCGCCGGGAACTTCCGGCGATACCGAGATCGCCCGTGCCGCCGCCGCACTCGACAAGGCGGCGCAGAAGCGCCTCGGCCGCTCGCTCGCGATCCGGCTCGTCGATGCCGGCTCCTGCAATGCCTGTGAGCTTGAGCTCAATGCGCTCGCCAATCCCTATTACGATCTCGAACGGTTCGGCTTGCGTTTCGTCGCCTCGCCACGCCACGCCGACGTGCTCGTTGTCACCGGCCCCGTGGCGAAGAACATGCGCGAAGCTCTGCTGCGCACCTATGAGGCGATGCCCTCGCCCAAATGGGTCGTCGCGGTCGGCGATTGCGCGGCCTGCGGCGGCGCCTTCGCGCGAAGCTATGCCTGTCTTGATGGCGTTGCCGCGCTGCTTCCGGTCGATCTCGCTATCGCCGGCTGCCCGCCGTCACCGGCGCGGCTTCTTGAAGGCTTGCGAGCCTTGCTCGCGAGCTGACCAAAATGCTTTCAAACCTTGGACAGATTGTCCAAGCCCATCATGCGATACCGCAAAGCTCTCGCAGATTCCGCAGCAGATTCTTTGGCTTGATCAAGATCAATTCGATGCAAGGCGACGCACAGTAACGTCCCGCGACCTTTAGGATCGTTCCCGCCGCGCGGACCGACGTCTATGTGTAATCTCGCCCGCATATCCTATTCGCGCTTTCGTTCTCTCTCGAAAGTCGGCCTCGCGGGCACCCTCGCAGGTCTTCTTCGCACTGGTATTGCGTGATGCCGATCGAACTCTCAATGCCGCGCCGCCCCGGGCGATTCATCTATTGGCGCGAGATCACCGCGGTTCTGTGCCTGAAGGTGATCGGACTCACGGCGCTTTATTTCCTTTTCTTCTCTCCCGCCCACCAAATGGTGCCGACGCAACAGGACGTCGCGCACCATCTCATCGATGGAACAATGGCCAATACGGCCGAGAGGTGAGTCATGATCGATAATGTCACGGTGGAGCTGTCGCGGCTCCAATTCGGCCTCACGGCCATGTATCATTTTCTCTTCGTCCCGCTCACCCTCGGTCTCTCGATCCTGCTCGGGATTTTCGAGAGCGTTTATGTGATGACCGGCCGCACGATCTGGCGCGACATCACCAAATATTGGGGCCTTCTGTTCGGCATCAATTTCGCCATGGGCGTTGCGACCGGCATCACCATGGAATTCCAGTTCGGCACGAACTGGGCCTATTACTCGCATTATGTCGGCGACATTTTCGGCGTGCCGCTGGCGATCGAAGGGCTGATGGCCTTCTTCCTTGAGGCGAGTTTCATCGGTCTCTTCTTCTTCGGCTGGGACCGGCTCTCAAGGGTCGGCCATCTCGTCGTCACCTGGCTCGTCGCGCTGGGCTCCAACCTCTCGGCGCTGTGCATTCTCGTCGCCAACGGCTGGATGCAGCATCCGGTCGGCGCCAAGTTCAATCCCGCCTCGATGCGCATGGAAGTCGCCAATTTCAGCGACGTCCTGTTCAACCCGGTGGCGCAGGCGAAATTCGTCCACACCGTGAGCGCGGGCTATGTCACCGGCGCGGTTTTCGTGATGGCGATCAGCGCCTGGTTCCTGCTCAAGGGCCGCAACATCGCCTTCGCCAAGCGCTCGATGACGGTCGCGGCGAGCTTCGGCCTCGCCTCGGCCCTGTCGGTCGTCGTGCTCGGTGACGAGAGCGGCTACAATGCGTCTGAAAATCAGAAGATGAAGCTCGCTGCTATCGAGGCGATGTGGCAGACGGAGGCGGCGCCTGCGAGCTTCACCGCCTTCGGCTTCCCCGACACGGTCACCCATTCCACGCGTGATGCGATCGAGGTGCCGTGGGTGATGGGCCTCATCGGCACGCGATCCTTTAGCGAAAAGATCCCGGGCATCATCAATCTCGTCGAGGCCAACAAGGCGCGTATCGCCAGTGGCGAGGCGGCCTATGGCGCGCTCGAGCAATTGCGCAAGCACCCTGAGGATACCGCCGCGCGTACGAGCTTCAACGCGCATGTCGACGACCTCGGCTACGGCCTTCTCCTCAAGCGCTACACCGACAAGGTGACCGACGCGACGCCGGAGCAGATCTCGAAGGCGGCGTGGGATACCGTGCCGAACGTGCCGGCGCTGTTCTGGACGTTCCGCATCATGGTCGGCCTTGGCTTCTTCTTCATCGCCTTCTTCGCCTTCGCGTTCTGGCTCTCGGCGAAGCACCGGCTCGACACCTACAATTGGTTCCTGCGGCTTGCGCTTGTCATCCTGCCGCTGCCCTGGATCGCGGCCGAGCTCGGCTGGTTCGTCGCGGAAAACGGGCGCCAGCCGTGGACGATCGACGGCATATTGCCGACCTTCCTTTCGACGTCGAGCCTGACGGCGGGCAATCTCTGGCTGAGCCTCGGTGGCTTTGTCCTCTTCTACAGCGTGCTCGCAGTCGTCGAGCTCTATCTGATGGTCAAATATATCAAGCTCGGTCCGGAAGCCGAATTCCCATCATCGACCGCGCTCGGCGCGCCGGCCTTGTCCTTGCCTAAAGGGGGACGCTAATCATGTCATACCTTACTTATGAACATCTGCGCGTCATCTGGTGGCTGCTGCTCGGCGTCCTCCTCATCGGCTTTGCCATCGCTGACGGCTTCGATCTCGGCACCGCCATTCTGCTGCCCTTCGTCGCCAAGACCGACGGCGAGCGCCGCGTCGTCATCAACACGGTCGGGCCGGTCTGGGAGGGCAATCAGGTTTGGCTGATCCTCGGCGGCGGCGCGATCTTTGCCGCCTGGCCGCTGGTCTATGCGGTGTCCTTCTCCGGCTTCTATCTCGCCATGCTGCTAGTGCTCTGCGCACTGATCCTGCGTCCGGCGGGGTTCAAATACCGCAGCAAGCTCGAAAACACCCGCTGGCGCGAGACCTGGGACTGGCTGCTCTTCGTCGGCGGCTTTATTCCGGCGCTGATCTTCGGCGTCGCGGTCGGCAATGCGCTGCTTGGCGCGCCCTTCACCTTCGACGACACGATGCGCATGACCTATCATGGCAATCTGTTCGGCCTGCTGACGCCGTTCGCATTGCTATGCGGACTGGTGTCCGTCGCCATGCTGACGATGCACGGCGGCACCTGGCTCGCGGTCAAGACCGAGGGGCCGGTCGCAGAGCGCGCCCGCAGCGCGACGCTCTATGCCGGGCTTGCGCTGATTGTACTTTTCGCTCTGGGCGGTCTCTGGGTGAAATATCTCGACGGCTACCAGATCGTCGGCGCGATCGCGCATGATGCGGCGTCGAACCCGCTCGGCAAAACGGTCGTGCGCAAGAGCGGCCAATGGCTCGCCAATTACAGCGCCCAGCCGTGGACGATCCTCGCGCCGATCCTTGGCTTCGGCGGTGCGCTGCTTGCTATGCTCGCGACACGGGCGCAGTTCGCCATCGGCGCCTTCATCGCGAGTTCGCTCGCGGTCGCCGGCGTTGTCGCGACCGCGGGCCTCAGCCTGTTCCCCTTCATCCTGCCGTCGTCGACAGATCCGTCTGCTAGCCTGACGGTGTGGGACGCCTCCTCGAGCCGGATGACCCTGTTCATCATGCTCATCGCCGCGCTCGTCTTTGTGCCGATCGTGCTCGCCTATACGTCGTTCATCTACTACGTGCTGCGCGGCAAGGTGACGGAGGACAAGGTCGAAGCCGATCACTTCAGCTATTGAGAAAGGAAGAGATCCCCATGTGGTATTTCAGCTGGGTCTTGGGTCTGGGGCTCGCCTGCTCCTTCGCCATCCTCAACGCCATGTGGCTCGAGGTGAAGGATGCCGACACCCGCGCCGCCGAAAAAGGCTATTCGAACAACCCGCATTGAATTTCGCCTCTGCCCCGCGCCATCGGCGCCGGGCTGCCTAACGCAATCGGCGAAGACGTGACCAGCCTCACGTCTTCGCCTTTCCGCTTTTAAGGGCGCTTGCGCGCGCGGGGAGGCAGAAACCATGGGTCAATTACCAAGCGTGCCGAACTTCCCAGGCGGGTAAACCAGGCGAGCACCTCAATTATCCAGCCCGGTCCCACTCAGCAGGGCAGATTCAGCACGCGGCGAATGGCCGAACAGCGCCTTGTAGGCACGGCTGAAGGCGGCCTCCGATTCATAGCCAATGCGCAGCCCGACCTCGCCCACCCGCGCATCGCGCCTGATGAGCATGTCCCGAGCAAGGCTAAGCCTCCACTCATTTTGGTAACGCAGTGGTGAGCGTCCGACGAGCGTGGTGAACCGCTCGCAAAAACTCGAACGAGACATGCCGGCAACGTCGGCCAGAGCCACGATGCTCCAACGCTGCATCGGTTTCTCGTGGATGGCCTTGAGGGCGCGGGCGATGCGCGCGTCGGAAAGCCCTCCCAGCCATCCGGACGTGTGCCCTTGATGAACCCAGGCGCGCAGAGTTCGGATGACAATCAGATCGATTATCCGAGAAATCATCAAGGTCGCGCCGGGCTTGGCGTCGCCAGCTTCGGCCATCAGGAACCGTACGATGCCGTCAAGCCATTCCGCCCCCTCGGCGCGCCGGATGTGAATGCGCTGAGGCATGGTGGAAATCATGCCCCGAAGACTATGGGGATCGAACCAGAACCGGCAGACGACCGCCGCTGCGCGCGCTTCTGACGCCACCAGCCGCAATTCACCCGGGCCACGGGGAAGAAGCACAAGGTCGCCCGCGTCGATCACGACGGGCCCCTCGTCATCGCCGTCGAGATGAAGCACGCCCTCGGCGACTACGACGACGTACGCCGTGCCAGCGTCCAAATCCAACTGCTCCGCCTGCGCGACATCGCGGGGATAGACATGGTCTCCGGTGAGGCGGATCTGCGCCAGCACGTGTGACAGAAGATCGCCGGAAGTGGCGCTGCGCGGCCTTCCTTCCGGAAGATTGGTCAAGTTTTCTCGCGGTTCCATCATGGCTGACGCAGACTCCGTGCTGTACACACACCCCCCATGAATTCGCGTACTTCTCTGATTGTACGCGTCTTTTTGCCGAAGTCGAAGGGCCGGCCCGCAACCTTCCTGCATGATCGGAGGTTTTGCCGATCGTCGGTTTAGGGCATTCACATACGAAGGAAAACTCCAATGAAACTGCTCACTGTGATCTCCGCTCTCGCCGCAATCCCGGCGGTGGGAAGCCCCATGGCGGCTCTCGCGGCCCCCGCGCGCAATGTGGTGCTCGTCCACGGCGCTTGGGCGGACGCATCAAGCTGGGACAAGGTGGCCAGCTTGCTTCGCGAAAAGGGCTTCAACGTCACCGAGGTCAGTAATCCGCTGACGTCCCTTGATGACGACGTTGCCGCAACCCGCAAGGCGCTGGCCGTGCAGACAGGTCCGACGGTTCTGGTCGGGCACTCCTACGGTGGCGTGGTAATCGGTGAAGCCGGCGACGACTCCAAGGTCAAGGCGCTGGTCTATGTCGCGGCCTTCGCACCGGACAAGGGCGAGAGCGTACAGTCGCTTTCCAGTCATGGTTCGCCGCCGGAAGGCGCGAAGGCGATTCGCCCGGACGCTAAGGGGTTCCTTTCGCTCGACAGGGCCGCTTTTCCGCATGTATTTGCCGCCGATGTGCCACCCGAGGAGGCTGCGAGGCTCGCGGACTCGCAACTGCCGATCAGCGTGGCCGCCATCAGCGCGCCGGCCACGCTCGCGGCTTGGCATATCAAGCCGACTTATTATGCGATTTCTGCCGACGACCGGATGATACCACCACAGGCCGAGGCGTTCTTCGCCCAGCGTATGAAGGCCAAGACTGTAACCCTCCAGTCAAGCCACGCGTCTCTGATTTCGCATCCGGAAGCCGTTGCGGCGCTCATCGAACGGGCTGCCAAGGGGGATTGATCCGAGCTGAAGCGGCGGGACGGCGGCACGCCCGCCGTTCCGCTGCTGCTTGGAGACCGCCCAACGCATTATCGAGGAGACCAAGGAAGCGGTTGAGCGGTTGAAGACACTTTGCCGTGGCGAGAGCGGTCGTCTGTCGATCGGAGTCCACACAGCCTTCTCCGCCGGCCCTGCATGCAACATTCGCCGACCATCGTCGCCGCTCTCCCGAGGGGCGATCTTCGCATGGCCGATGGAACGCGGGATCGGCTGGTGGGAGATCTCGTATCGAACACGATCGACATCGCCATCATGACCAATTGCGGGTCGGCATGGGATGACAGGACGCTGCCGCTCCGGAGCGAACGGGTAATCATCGCCCTGCCGGAGGCAGTGCCCCACTTAGCACCCAACGTGACGTGTATTTGGCCGATCTCCCGAACGAGCGGCTGCGTTTAAGTTCATTGATTTTACTTGAGGAAATTTGGAGCGGGCGAAGGGATTCGAACCCTCGACCCCAACCTTGGCAAGGTTGTGCTCTACCCCTGAGCTACACCCGCATCCGCGCCGGGGCAGGCCCGGCGTCCCGGCTATATGCCGCAAACCTCCCGCCATTGCAATCAAGCTGGCGTCACAAAATTTTCGCCGCCACCCCTTGCCTTCAAAAAAATGGCGCGCAGTTGCGAAAAGCTTGACCCCGACGCATCTATGCAGGATGCGCAGAAGCGCCTAGAGCGGGATGCGAAAAGGGAGAGCGGCGGATGGCGCAGCTATCGGACCAGGTGACGGATTTGCCGCCGGAGGCGCCAATTTCCAAGGCGACGACGACGGCGACCTTCGCCAGCGACGTGCTGACCGAATCCGGGCGCCAGCCGGTCCTCGTCGATTTCTGGGCGCCCTGGTGCCAGCCCTGCAAGCAGCTGACCCCTGTCCTCGAAAAGGCGGTGAAGGCGGCGCAGGGAAAGGTCAAGCTCGTCACCATGAACATCGACGAGCATCCGCAAATCGCCGGCCAGCTCGGCATCCGCTCGATCCCGGCCGTCATCGCCTTCCAGCGCGCCCAGCCGGTCGACGGCTTCATGGGCGCATTGCCGGAAAGCCAGGTGCGCGGCTTTATCGAGCGGCTGGTCGGCCCGCTGCCCGAGGAGGAGGATTTGCGCGGCGTCGCGGAGGCGGCGCTGGCGGCCGGCGACCCGCTCGCCGCCCTCGAAATTTTCCGCGCTCTCCATGCCGAGGATCCGAGCGACATTGGCGCACGCGCGGGCTTGATCAAGGCGAGCGTTGCCGCGGGTGAAATCGCGGAAGCCGAACGGCTGCTGGCGGACGTGCCGGCGAACGCAGCGCAGGACCCGGCGCTCACCGCCGCGCGGGCCGCGGTCGAAACCGCGATCCAGGCGGCCGGCGTCGGCGAACTCGGCGAGCTCGAGCGCCGTGTCGCCGCAGAACCTTACGATCATCAGGCGCGTTATGACCTCGCCATCGCGCTCAATGCGCAGGGCCGCCGGGACGAAGCGGCTGATGCGCTGCTCGCGATCATCAAACGCGAGCGCGGCTGGAACGAGGCCGCCGCCCGCAAGCAATTGCTGCAATTCTTCGAGGCTTGGGGCAACATGGATGCGGCGACCATTGCCGCGCGGCGCAAACTATCGGCGCTGCTCTTCTCCTGACCCGGCGCGAAGCGAGGCATAGGCATGAGCATCAACAAACCTTATCGCGGGCCGGGCGATCTGCCGAATGTCATTCCCGTCTTTCCCCTGTCGGGGGCCTTGCTGCTGCCGCGCGGGGAATTGCCGCTGAATATTTTCGAGCCGCGTTATCTCGCGATGATCGACGGGGCGCTCGCCACGCATCATGTGATCGGCCTGATCCAGCCGGAGAGTGAGGCGGCGGATGAGGACGCAACACCGGCGCTGCAATCCATCGGCTGCGCCGGCCGCCTGACCCAATTCGCCGAGACCGGCGACGGCCGCTATCTCATCACGCTGACCGGCATCGCCCGCTTCCGCATTGTCGAGGAGATCGTGGCGGAAACGCCCTATCGCCAATGCCGCGTCGACTTCTCCCCCTTCCGCAGCGATTTCACGCCCAGCGAGGGGGAAGAGGCGGTGGATCGCGAAAGCGTGCTACGCACCTTGCGGGAGTTCGCCGAAGTCAATGAGGTTCCGGTCGATTGGGACAGTGTCCGCGAGGCGCCCAATGAGGCGCTGGTCAATGCGCTTTCGATGATGAGTCCCTACGGCCCGCGCGAGAAGCAGGCCCTGCTCGAAGCGCCGAGCCTCAAGATGCGCGCGGAAGTTCTGGTGGCGATCACCGAATATGAATTGGCCCGCGCCAAGCGCGCGGCGTCGCGGCTGCAATAAAGGACGCAATCATGGTCGAGCAGAGCCAAAGCACTGCGGCTGAAACTCCGGCGCCGAAGACCCGGATCGACCCGCGGCTACTCGAAATCCTGGTCTGCCCGCTGACCAAGACGACGTTGGAATATGACGCGCAAAAGCAAGAGTTGATCTCGCGCGCCGCAAAACTCGCCTATCCAATCCGCGACGGCATTCCGATCATGCTGCCCGAAGAGGCGCGCCCGCTCGAGGCGTGAACATCGCCCGGCCAAGGATCGGATGGGGGTAAGCCGAACATCGCATGTCCAGTGCTGTCACCACATTGATCGAGACGCTCGATCTCGAACAGATCGAAGACAATATTTTCCGCGGCCATAGCCCGCAGGCCGGCTGGCAGCGGGTCTTCGGCGGCTTGGTGATCGCCCAAGCCCTGGTCGCGGCCGCGCGGACTGTGGCGGCAGACCGCCCGCCGCATTCGCTGCACGCTTACTTTTTGCTCGCCGGCAACCCCCGAGCGCCGATCGTCTACGAGGTCGACCGGATCCGCGACGGCAAGAGCTTCGCCACGCGGCGCTGTAATGCGGTCCAACACGGTCGCCCAATTTTTTCGCTTTCTGCCTCTTTTCACGCCAGCGAACCCGGCTTTAGCCACAGTTCCCCCTTACCTGAGGTTATTCCACCGGAAAGTCTACCGGACGAGGCCGGCTTTTTCGCCCAATTTGGCGAGACCTTGCCGCCCGGTTTGCAGGCCATGCGTGGCTGGTTCGCGCACGAAGGGGCGATCGAATTGCGGCTCGTCGACCCGTCCCATTATTTTGGACGCAAGCGGCCGGAAGCAACACAATATGTATGGGTGCGGGCCAAGGGCCGGCTTCCCGACGATCCGGCGGTGCATCGCGCCGTCCTCGCCTATCTTTCGGACATGACGCTGCTCGACGTGGCAATGGTTGCGCATGGGCGCACCTTGTTCGACGCGGACATTCAAATCGCCAGCCTCGATCATGCGCTCTGGTTTCATCGGCCCTTTCGCGCCGATGACTGGCTGCTCTACGCGCAAGACAGCCCCAATTCCGGTGGCGCGCGTGGGCTCACCCGCGGCCTGATTTATAGCCGCGCTGGCGATCTCGTCGCCAGCGTCGCGCAAGAAGGCTTGCTGCGGTTACGCCACCCGGACGTTTAAACCCTCCCCTCGCTCTTGGCCCGGTTGATTGGCCTGTCCTGGCCCATGCCTTGCTTTCGGAAGTCTTGACCATGGCCGTCTACGCCCACTCCGCGTGATGAGTATGGGGGGCATGGTCACGATTGCAGCGATCCGGTTCGCTCTTCCCGCGTATCGGTCAGCAGGACAGGCCAAGTGCGTTTCATCGCAACCGTATCGTGCGCCGCACGTCGCGGATAAGAAGCATAGTCCCGCTGCCGAAATGCATGCGACCCGAACCTGCGCTCACTGGAGGATAAAATGAAAATTGTGACGGCCATCATCAAACCGTTCAAGCTCGATGAGGTTAGAGACGCGCTCACAACGCTCGGCGTGCATGGCATGACCGTGAGCGAAGTCAAAGGCTACGGGCGTCAGAAGGGCCACACGGAAATCTACCGTGGCGCCGAATATGCCGTGAACTTCCTTCCCAAATTGAAAGTCGAAGTCGCCATCGGCTCCGAACTCGTCGACCGGACGATCGCTGCGATCACGTCCGCGGCGCGCACCGGCGAGATCGGCGACGGCAAAATATTTGTCAGCCCGCTCGACGAAGTCGTGCGGATCCGGACCGGCGAAAAAGGCGCCGACGCCATCTGACCTCAACCGAGATTAGCAGGAGTAACGAGATGAAATTGATTCCGTCACTGAAGGCGGGCCTTACCTCGGCTTGGGAAGCATGCAAAAAGCCCTCGCGGCTGGCGCTTACCGCTCTGATTTTGGGCATCGTCTTCTCCGTAAATCTGGCTGCGTTCGAGAGCGCCCATGCGCAAACGCCAGCCCCTGCTGCGGCGCCGGCCGCTGCAGCACCGAAGCCGGCGGCGCCGGCCCCGGCAACCCCGCC
>JARLIV010000117.1 GCA_031291555.1 Methylovirgula sp.
ATCGTGTCGGGGAATGTCTCGCTTTACAACGAGAGCCCCGACGGCGCGATCCTGCCGACGCCGGCCATCGGCGGCGTCGGGCTCATCGACGATGTGGCGAAGACGGCGTCGATTGACTTCAAACAGCCAGGCGAGGCCATCCTGCTGCTCGGCGAGACACAAGGCTGGCTCGGCCAATCCGCCTATCTGCGCGAGATCTGCGGCCGCGAGGAGGGCGGGCCGCCGCCGGTCGATCTCGCGGCGGAGAGGAAGGCGGGCGATTTCGTCCGCGGCCTCGTTCGTGCCGGGCAGGTGACCGCGGCGCATGATCTCTCGGAGGGCGGCCTCGGCATTGCCTTGGCGGAAATGGCGCTTGCCGGCGCCCTTGGCGCGACCATCGAGGCCGCGCCGGAAATTCCGCTGCACGCCTTTCTGTTTGGCGAGGATCAGGGCCGTTATCTCTTGACCTGCAAGCCCGAGGCGGCTTCGGCGCTTGCCGAAGCGGCGCGTGCCGCGGGTATCGCCTGCCACAGGCTCGGTACGACGGGGGGCGATGCGTTGACCATCCCAGGGGGCGCCGCCATATTGCTGTCCGACCTGCGCCAGCGGCACGCATCTTGGTTGCCGGACTATATGCAGGGCCAGCTCATTCTGGAGGAACATATCTGATGCCGATGCCCGCGGCCGAGATCGAGTCCCTGATCAAGCAGGGGATTCCCGACGCCAAGATCGAAATCCGCGCCCTCGCCGATGATGGGGATCATTATGCGGCGACGGTCATCTCTCAGGAATTTGCCGGCAAATCGAAGCTGCAACAGCATCAGCTCGTCTACAAGGCGCTGGGCAGCCACATGGGCGGCGCGCTGCACGCCTTGCAACTGCAGACCTTCGCGCCGAAATAAGGGTTTTCGCGCCTGATTTCCGAGGGGCCGGTGGGCCTTTCGGGGTCGCGCGATCAACGAAAAGGACGGACCATGCCCAATATCAACGACCAGATTCAGTCGATCGTCGACAGCAACGATGTCGTCCTGTTCATGAAGGGCACGCCGGATTTCCCGCAATGCGGCTTCTCGCATCAGGCGTCCCAGATCCTGCGCTACATCGAGGTCGATTTTAAAGGCGTGAACTGCCTCGAGACCGATGAATTGCGCCAGGGCATCAAGAGCTTTTCGAACTGGCCGACGATTCCGCAGATTTATCTCAAGGGCGAGTTTATCGGCGGCGCCGACATTTTGCGCGAATTGTTTCAATCGGGTGAATTGTTCACGACATTGACGGAGAAGGGCATTCCCTTCAAGGCGCCGGCCGGGGCCCAGGCTTAAACAGCCGAACCCGCCAAACCGGCCCCAGGGCTTGATCGCGCCGGGGAAATCGGGCATAGGAACCGCCACGACGCGCGGCCTCCGGCCGCGTTTTAGCTTGAGCTGGCCGGGCGCGACGCCATCAGGTCTGGGCAGGCGCTCCCGAAATCCCGATTTTGCCGGCCCTGCCGTCGGCTCGATTTGCTAGGCTGAGGTCATGAAAGTCCGCAATTCTTTGAAATCCCTGCGTAAGCGTCATCGCGCCAATCAATTGGTGCGCCGCAAGGGCCGCGTCTATATCATCAACAAGGTGCAGAAGCGCTACAAGGCGCGGCAGGGCTGACTTTCCCGCCGATAATCCCCTGACGCATTTTGACATTCGCCGGCGCTGCTCTAATTTGAGCCGATGCGCCCGCGTCTCACACCCTGGCTGACGCTTTTTGTTGTCGCCGGCCCGCCGCTTCTGGCGATCGGCCCAGTCGCCGCGGGCGACGACGACGATTCCGCGACATGGCCCGACGGCTCATCTGGCGAAGTGTTGAAGCTTCCTGGCATGCCGGCGATGCGCCTGCCGCCCGGCGTGCATATTTTCGGTTCCGATGGACGGGAACTGCGTTTCGGGCCGGCGCAAGGCCTCGGCCAGCCGCCGCAGTTCGATGACGGCTCGCTCGCCCCGCATCACCAATTGCCGCAGCAAGCGCCGCCGGAAGATGCGGCGACGCGCGCCGCCAAAGCCGGAGCCGCACGCGCCGAGGCGCTGAAACGCGCCATGGCGCCGCAGCCGACCCATGCCGCCCTGCGCGCCGAGGCTCTCGACTCGCTGTTCAAGCGGCTTGCGGCCACGAGCGACCCCGACGAGGCGAATGGCATTTCCGCGGCGATCCAAAACGTCTGGATGCAGTCTGATTCCGACACGGCGAGCCTGTTGATGCAGCGCGCGCTGGCAGCGCAGCAGGAGGGGCATCTGCCGCTGGCTCTGGCGCTCTTCGACAAGGTCGTCGCGCTCGCGCCGGATTGGGCCGAGGCCTGGAACAAGCGCGCCGGCACGCGCCTGCTCGGTGGCGATCTTGCCGGGGCGACGGACGATCTTCAGCACGTGCTGAAGCTTGAGCCGCGGCAATTCTCGGCGCTGGTCGCGCTCGGCTTCATTCTGGAGAAGCAGGGCCTCGACAAGCGCGCGCTCGAATCTTTCCGCAAGGCGCTGGCGCTCAATCCGCAACAGCCCGAGATCCAATCGATCATCGAGAAGCTGCGCACCGAGGTCGAAGGGCGCGATATCTGATCCGTCATTGCGAGGCGCGATAGCGACGAAGCAATCCAGAAGACGACTCTGGATTGCTTCGCTTCGCTCGCAATGACGATGCGGACAAAGTCCGGCCCATCGTGGAACGATGCGCTGAACTATTTCTCGATATATGCGATCCGCACCATATTGGTCGCGCCGGGGGAGCCGAAGGGCACGCCTGCGACGATGATGATCCGCTCACCGGGCGCGGCGAAGCCCTCCGCCGCGGCGATGACGCAGGCGCGATCGCTCATGTCGTCGACATCCTGCGCATCCTCAGTGACGACGGCATGGACGCCCCAGACGAGGGCGAGGCGCCGGGCAGTGTCGCGGTTCGGCGTCAGCGCGAGCACCGGCGGTTCCGGCCGCTCGCGGGCGATGCGGAACGCGGTCGAGCCGGACGAAGTCCAGGCGACGATCGCCTTCAAGTC
>JARLIV010000118.1 GCA_031291555.1 Methylovirgula sp.
ACGAGGTGGAAACGATTGCCGCGCGGAAAAGTCTCGACCAGCAGATGGCCGGGCGGCGGCAGGGCCGAGCGCTGCGCTTGCAGGCCGAGCCATTCGGCGACTGGCTCGGGAAGCTCGTGCCATTGCTTTGGGCTCGCCACCATGTGGCGCACCCGCGCCGCAAGATGCGTCGAGAGCGGAAACTTGCCGCCATCGTAGGAGGGGATTTTCGGCGCCTCGCCATGGGCGCGGGAGACCAGCGCCTCGTCCTCGACAATGCCTTGCAGGGCGAGGATTTCGCCGCCGAAAAGAAAAGTGTCATTCGGCGCCAGCGTCTCCAGAAAATATTCCTCGATCTGCCCGAGCACACGCCCGCCGCGCCGCAACGGCCCGGTATAGGCTGCGCCTCGCTCGCCCGCGCTGCCGCGCACGAGCCGCACTTTCAGCATGTCGGCTTCGACGATCGTGCCGACATTCATGCGATAGGTTTGCGCCACGCGGCCGTTGGCGATACGCCACGAGCCATCCTTCTGCTGTTTGATCTTGGCGAAGCGCTCATAGGAAGCGAGCGCGTAGCCGCCATGCGCGACGAAGGCGACGGCGGCGTCGAACTCCCCCCGTGTCACATTGCGATAAGGCTCCGCCGAGGTAACCTCGCGGAAAAGATCGTGGGCGAAGAAGGGCTCGGCACAGGCCATGCCCAAGATATGCTGGCAGAGCACGTCGAGCGCGCCGCTGCGCGCGATTGCGGTGTCCTGCTCGCCCGCATAGGCGGCATCGACGGCAGCCCGGCATTCCAGCACCTCGAATCGGTTCGAGGGCACGAGGATCGCGCGCGAGGGCTCGTCGAGCCGGTGATTGGCGCGGCCGATGCGTTGCAAGAGCCGGCTCGCGCCCTTCGGTGCGCCGAGATTGATGACAAGATCGACATCGCCCCAGTCGATGCCGAGATCGAGCGTCGAGGTGCAGACGACGGCTTTCAGGCGGCCTTCGGCCATGGCCGCCTCGACACGGCGGCGCTGGCCGACATCGAGCGAGCCGTGATGCAGCGCGATCGGTAATTTGTCTTCGTTGATCCGCCAGAGTTCGGCAAAGGCGAATTCGGCCAGCGCGCGCGTATTCACGAAGACGAGGCTCATATGCGCTTTTTTGATGAGGCCGTAGACCTCGGCGATCGCGTGGCGCGTCGTATGGCCCGACCAGGGCAGATGCTCGGTCGTGTCGAGTATCGAGATGTCAGGCTTGGCGCCCGGCGGCGCATTGACGAGATGCGCTAGAGCGGGGTGCGAAAAAGTGGATGCCGGTTTTTCGCGTAAATCCCGCTCTAAATTATTAGAATCGATCGCGTTCATGATTTTGGATCGATCCGATCCAAAATCATCGTGATCTAGTGCGCCATCGGATTGGGAGACGAGCCAGCGGCGTAATTCGTCTGGGTCGCGCACCGTGGCAGAAAGGCCCGTGGCACGCATCTGCGGCGCGATTGCCCGCAGCCGCGCGAGGTCGAGGCTCAGCAGATCGCCGCGCTTCGAGGCCGCAAGCGAATGCAATTCGTCGATGACGACGCGCTTCAGATCGGCGAAGAGGTGGCGCGCGTCGGCGCTGGCGAGCAGCAGGGCAAGCTGCTCCGGCGTCGTCAGCAGAATGTCGGGCGGATCGCGGCGCTGGCGCTGGCGCTTCGACACGGACGTATCGCCGGTGCGCGTCTCGGCGCGGACGGGGAGGGCCATCTCGCTGATCGGCGTTTCAAGATTGCGCGCGACATCGGTCGCGAGCGCTTTGAGCGGCGAGAGATAGAGAGTGTGCAGCCCGCGCCGGTTGCGCGGCCGGTCGAGCTCGATCAGCGTCGGCAAAAAGCCCGCAAGTGTCTTGCCCGCGCCGGTCGGGGCGATGAGCAGCACATCCTCGCCGGCTTCGGCATGTTTCAGCAAAGCGAGCTGATGCGCGCGGGGCGTCCAGCCGCGCCGGGTGAAGAATTTTTCGAAGCGCTCCGGCAGGAGCGGGCGGTCCTCGTTCGCGGCCGGTGTCTTTGTCTGGGGGCTCGCCATCAGGACGCGGCCGCGCCGGCTTTTTCCGCCTCTTCCAAAACCAAGTCTTTGCGGCTGATCTTGCCAATGTTGGTTTTGGGGAGGCTGGCGCGGATTTCAATCACCCGCGGCAGTTCGATCCGCGAGAGATGCCCCGCGAGGAAGTGCAAGAGCTCGTGGGGCGTGGCTTCGCTGTTGGGTGCGAGCGTGACGAAGGCCTTCGGCACTTGCCCGCGCAAGGCGTCGGGAATGGCGATGGCCACCGCTTCGGCGACGGCCGGATGCTGCAACAGCGCCTCCTCGATCGAGCGCGGATAGACTTTGAATCCATTGCAGATGATGATGTCTTTGATCCGGTCGACGAGAAAGAGATCGCCGTCCTTGTCGAGATAGCCGACGTCGCCAGTGCGCAGCGCGCCGCCGATGAAGGCCGCCTTCGTCTCCTCCAGATTGCGCCAATAGCCGGCCATGATCTGCGGCCCGCGCAGGCAGACCTCGCCGCGTTCGCCGGCAGGGAGGATTTTCGTCGGGTCGTCGAGCGAACGAATCTCGACAATCGTGTCCCGCAGCGGCGGTCCGACGGATTCGTTCTTGTATTCCCGATCGAGCGGGTTGGCGGCGACGACCGGTGAGGCCTCGGTGAGGCCGTAGCCTTCGACCAGCTTGCAGCCGGTCAGCGATTCGAAACGCTGGCGGGTCTCAAGCGGCAGCGGCGCACCGCCGGAAATGCAATAGCGGATCGAGGAGAGATCGAACTTGCCGCGCGCGGCCCTGTTGCTCAGAGTCGCAAAAAGGCTCGGCACGCCGGGAAACAGCGTCGGCCTTTTCTTGACGATGAAATTCAGCACTTGCGCGATGTCGAAGCTCGGCAACAGCACGATTTCGGCGCCGAGCGATATGCAGAAGTTCATCCCGGCCGTCATGCCGAAGATGTGGAACAGCGGCAGCAGCATCAGCGCGCGTTCTCGCCCCGGCTGCAGGCTCGGGACGCGATCGGCGATCTGCGCGACATTTGCAGTGAGATTGGCATGGCTGAGCATCGCCCCCTTCGGCACACCAGTCGTGCCACCCGTATATTGCAGCACGGCGAGATCGATGACCGGATTGATGGCGACGGGCTGCATCGGGGTGTGATCGGCGAGCAGGCTCTCGAAGCGGATGTGCTTCGGATCGCGCCGAATCTTGGCAAGCTCCTTGGCCTTGAACAGGCCGAAGAGCAGGCCTTTGGCGAGCGGCAGCGCCGCGCGCAGCGAGCAGACGATGATTGTCTCGAGGCAGGTGGTTTCGAGAACGGCGGCGACCTTCGGATAGATTTTCGCGACATCGAGGGTCACCATGATCGTCGTGCCGGAGTCCTCGACCTGCCGGGCAATTTCGCGCGCGACGTAGAGCGGGTTGAAGGTCACGACAATGCCGCCGGCTTTCAGCACGGCATAATAGGCGATGACGAAATAGGGCGAGTTGGGCAGGCAGAGCCCGACCCGCGTGCCGTGGACGACGCCGATTTTCTGGAAGCCGCGCGCGGCGCGGTCGACGAGACGCGCAAGTTCCGCGTAGGTTAGCTTACGCCCAAAAAAGTCGAGGGCCTTATGGTGGCCGAAGCGCGCGGCCGCCTCATCCAGCAGGGCTGGCAGGGAAGAAATCGCGAGGGGCTTTTCGGCAGCGCTTGGCATGGCCGCAATTTAGCGCATGTCCGCCCGGGACACATCCAGCGTCGCGAGCCCCTGTGGGGAAAATCCCGTTTAGGCAGCGTTCGAGGCGGGTTCCTGCGTCAAAACCGCATGAAGCGCGGCGGCGTCGCGCGTCGCGCGCAATTTGGCGGCGATCGTGACGTCGCGCAGAACCCGGGCGACGCGCGCCAAGGCCTTCAGATGGTCTGCACCGGCAAGCTCCGGCGCGACCAGCATCAACACGAGATCGACGGGTTCGCCATCGATGGCGTCGAAGTCGACGGGCTTTTCGAGCCGCGCGAAAACCCCGAAGATTCGCTGGCATTTTTTGAGTTTGGCGTGCGGCAGGGCAACGCCGCTGCCGGTGCCGGTCGAGCCCAACCTTTCGCGCTGCAAAAGCGCGTTGAAGATTTCGCGTGGCGGCAGGCCGGAAATCCGCGCCGCTCTTTCGCTCAATTCCTGCAGGACCAGCTTCTTGGTGCCGGCACGCAGAGAGGGAACGACGGCGTCGGGAGCAATGATATCCGTGAGCCGCATGGGAAAACTGATTTCCAACTTCCGGACGCTCGATGAAAGGGCCATGTGATGCACCGCGCGAGGATCCTCGCGGCGAGGGGCCATATGGCCTCTTCCGCGCTTGAGGTCCAGTGGCTAGAGAGCTTTTGTTGCCGGTATGGAGAGGTCGATCCAACCGATGTTGCCGTCGGCGCGGCGATAAACCAAGTTGGTGTGGCGATCGCCGGGATGACGAAAGAACACGACGGGCGTATCGCCCATGTCGAGTCTTTCCACCGCGGCTGAAACTGACATTTCCGCGACATCGCCGAAGGATTCGGCAATCACGATCGGATTGGCTTCGTCCGCGTCGTCCGATGCGCTGTCCGCGACAAGAGGCGAAGGCGCAGCCGCCGTTGCGATGGCGGGTTCGACCAGATTGCTCGTGCGCGCCCGGCTGCGGTCCTTCTGCCGGCGCAGCCGGTTCTCGATGCGGTCGGCGGCTTTGTTGAAGCTGGAATAGGCGTCCGGCGCTTCGCCTTCCGCCTGCAATGTCACACCTGATTCGAGATGCAAGGTACAATCGGTGCGGAAGCCAGAGCCTTCCCGTTCGATTGTCACATGACCGCCGGTCGGCTCCGCCGCATATTTCAGGACCACGAGGTCGAGGCGTGCGCCGACATACGTGCGTAAAGAATCCCCGATATCAATGTTCTTTCCAGAGACGCGCAATGTCATTGGTTTACCTCCAATCCACTGTCGCCCCAACGCGATCCGCCGTTCAGCGGCGGTTGCTTCAGGGTTAGGAGCCTCGCGTCGCGAAGTCAATGGTTTGACGCATCGCCCAAGGTGACAGCGGGGAAAACACGCTTGAGCGCAACCGCAACTGCGCTGTGCAAGCTTAATAATCGTGAAGGGATTCAAGCTTTTGTAGAAGAGCTAAAGAATCCCGCCGGGCAATTTCGCACGTCATGCAATCCGCTCAATGCAAATCGCGCATGCGCCGGCGCTCGACCGAGGAGGGAATGCGCAGGCTCTCGCGATATTTGGCGACGGTGCGCCGGGCAATCTCGACATTCGACTTCTTCAACTGCTCGACGATCGCATCGTCGGAGAGAATGTCACTCTCGGATTCATGTTCGATCATCTGTTTAATGCGGAACCGCACGGCTTCCGCCGAATGCGCATCGCCGCCATTGCGCGAGGCAATCGAAGCCGTGAAGAAATATTTCAACTCGAAAAGCCCGCGCGGCGTGGAAATATATTTGTTCGAAGTGACGCGCGAGACGGTGGATTCGTGCATGCCGATGGCGTCGGCAATGGCCTTGAGGTTTAGCGGGCGCAGATGTTCGACGCCATGCGCGAAGAAAGCATCCTGCTGGCGGACGATTTCGCTGGCGACCTTGAGGATCGTGCGGGCGCGCTGCTCGAGGCTCTTAGTCAGCCAATTCGCGGTCTGCAGACAATTGGAGAGAAAGGAGCGGTCGACGTCGCTCGCCTTCGCGCGCGCGACGCGCGTTGCATAGACCTGATTGACGAGCAGGCGCGGCAGAACCTCGGAATTCAATTCGACATGCCAAGTGCCGTCGGGCAGGGGACGGATAATGACATCGGCGACGACGGGCTGCACGGTGCCACCGCCAAAGGCGCGGCCTGGCTTCGGATCGAGCCGTTTGATCTCCGCGATCATGTCGGAAATGTCTTCGGCGCTCACGCCGCAGATCTTGCGCAGGCCGTTGTAGTCGCGCTTGGCGACGAGATCGAGCCGCCCGACGAGCGCCTGCATCGCCGGATCGAAGCGGTCTTTTTCCCGCAACTGGATCGACAGGCATTCGGCGAGATTGCGGGCGCCGACACCCGCCGGCTCAAAGCTCTGAATGACGGCGAGAAGCTTTTCGACACGCGCCAGCGGCGCGCCGAGACGCGCAGCGATTTCCGCCAGGGAATCGGTGAAATAACCGGCCTCGTCGATCGAATCGATAATGGCCTGGCCGATCACCCGGTCCACGGCATCCTTGGTGGCCAGAGCCAGTTGCGCGGCGAGCTGGTCGCGCAGGCTCAGCTCGGCGGCGACATAGGCTTCGAGATTGGTCGCCTCGCCGCCGTCCGACGCTGGGGAGGGCGCTCCGGACCAGGAATTCGAGGAGAGCCCCAGCCCCCCCTCGCTGGCTACCGGATGTTCAGCCGGCGTCGGGGCGCGATCATCCTCGAACGCATTTGAAAGTTCCGTGCCCAGGCTCGCTTCGAGCGCGCCGCGGTCAGTGGCGAAGGATTCCGAACTCCATTCGGTCTCGCCGGCCTCGTTAAAATCGCCCTCGGTCGAAGCTTCGCCATAATCGCCGCCCTCGGCTTCGAGGGCCGGCTCGCCATCCGGCGCGTCCTCGGCCCGCTCCAACAAAGGGTTACGCTCAAGCTCGTCCTGAACGAAGGTGGCAAGTTCCATGCTGGAGAATTGGAGAAGCTTGATCGCCTGAAGGAGCTGCGGCGTCATGACCAGGGACTGGCCCTGGCGGAGAAGGAGCTTGGTGGTCAGCGCCATTACTCTTACACCCCAAACATGGGAAACCGTACGACGGCCCGTTTTTTGCTTGTCTGGGTTTATAGCACGATTGAAGGCGCTGTCTCCCCTCAAAACCGGCCGGGCCGCAAGTTTTTGTCAATTTGTCCCGGATTCGGAGAAATCCTCGCCGTCGCCGCTGCCTAGCTCCGGGTAATCCACTGAAAGAAAATACAATCCCGCTGCGGGCGCGACAGTGCCGCAACGGCTGCGGTCGCGCGCCTCGAGCGCGGCGCGCAAGTCCTCGCGCGACCATTTTCCGGCGCCGACATGTTCGAGCGAGCCCACCATCGAGCGCACTTGATGGTGGAGGAAGGAACGTGCGCTTGCATAAATTTCGATCGTTTCCCCCTTCCGGATCACGTCGAGCCGTTCGAGCGTGCGCACCGGGCTCGCGGCCTGGCACTCGGTGTCGCGAAAGGTCGAGAAATCGTGGCGACCGACCAGCACCTGCGCTGCCGCGTGCATGGCCGCTGCGTCGAGCTTGCGTTTCACCAGCCAGGCCCGCCCGGATTCGAGGGTCAGCGGCGAGCGCCGATTGACGATCTTGTAGAGATAATGACGCCGGATCGCGGAAAACCGCGCATCGAATGTGTCGGGAACCGGCTCCGCCTTGACGATGGCAATGCGGCTTGGGCGTAGATGCGCGTTGAGCGCGTCGCGTAACACGTCCGGCCGCCAGTAGCGGGCGAGGTCGGCATGGGCGACCTGGCCGACGGCATGGACGCCGGCGTCGGTGCGTCCGGCGCCGCGGATGGGAACCTCGGCGGCGGTGATCGCCGTCAGCGCCGTCTCGATGGCCTCTTGGACGGAGGGGCCGTTCGCCTGCCTTTGCCAGCCGACGAGGCCCGCACCGTCATATTCGATGGTGAGTTTGTAGCGCGGCATCAGTTGGGCTGCCGCAGCAGCGTGCCGCGCGGCAGTCGCGCGCCGCGCAGAAATTCGGCGGCGCTCATCGGCGCGCGGCCGGCCCGCTGCACTTCGAGCAGCCGCAGCGCATCGCGGCCGCAGGCGATGGTCAAGGCGTCGTCGAGGACAGTGCCGGGAGCCCCCTGCATCGCGACAACATGGCTGCGCAGAACCTTGACGCGTTCCGGCCCCTTGCCGAGATCGGCAAAAAAGGCGGCGCCCGGAAACGGCGACAGCCCGCGCACAAGATTGTGCAGATCGGACGCATCGCGCGACCAGTCGATCACCGCCTCGGCTTTGCTGATCTTCTCGGCATAAGTGACCCCCGTTGCGGCCTGCGGGGTAAAGGTCAGCGCGCCCGGTGCCAGAAGATCGAGCGCCCGCGCCATCAGATGCGCGCCGGTCGAAGCGAGCTTGTCGTGCAATTCGCCGGCCGTCATTTCCGGGCCGATGCCGATGCGTTCGACGAGCGCGACAGGGCCGGTATCGAGCGTCTCTTCCATGCGCATCACGGCAACGCCGGTTTCGCGGTCGCCCGCCATGATGGCGCGCTGGATGGGCGCCGCGCCCCGCCAGCGCGGCAGCAGCGAGGCGTGCAGATTGAGGCAGCCTTTGGCCGGCGCATCGAGAATGGCCTTCGGCAGGATCAGGCCATAGGCGACGACGATTGCGACATCGGCCTTGTGGCTGGCGAAAAGCGCCGCCGCTTCGGGTGCGCGTAGGCTCGCCGGCATCAGGACCGGAAGGCCCAATTTCGTCGCCGCGACCGCCACCGGCGAGGGCGCAGTTTCGAGCCCGCGCCGGCCGGCCGGTTTTGGCGCACGCGTATAGACCGCGGCAATGTCATGGCCGCGCGCAGCGATCTCGGTCAGAACCGGCACCGAGAAATCGGGCGTGCCCATGAAGATGATGCGCAAGGCGTTCAGCCTTCCACCCGAGCCTGTTTGGTTTGGGCCTCGTCGTCGTCGCTCTCATGCTTGGCGTCCGCGCTGCCGCGCTTGGCCGCCTTGCTGAATTTCTTCGAAATCATCTCCCGCTTCAGCCGCGAGATATGGTCGATGAAGAGGACGCCGTTCAGATGGTCGATCTCATGCTGGAGACAGGTGGCGAGAATG
>JARLIV010000119.1 GCA_031291555.1 Methylovirgula sp.
ATGCTGATCTTCCAGAAATAATGGTCGCCGGTCGTCGCCTGCTGGAGATCGCGTGTCGTCTCGATCTTCTTGTTGTTGACGGTGATGATGACGTCGCCTTTTTGCAAGGCCAGCGCCGCGGCGCGCGAAGCCTCGTCGATATCGCTGATGACAACGCCCTGCCGGGCTGAATCCAGCGAATATTCCTCGGCCACGGCCGGCGAGATATTGATGACCGTCGCGCCGGCGAAGGGCGAGGAGCCGGTGATCTTGATCGGATCACGCGGCAGGTCGGGTGCCGGCTCGGCCCTGAGCGTGAGCGTCAAGGGCTTGCTGTCGCGAATGACCGACAGGGCGACCTTGCTGCCGAGCGGCGCGGTGGCGAAGCGATAGCTGAAAGCTTCGACATCGTCCGTCGGCTGACCGTCGACGGCGACGATCAGATCGCCCTGCTTGAGACCGGCCGCCTCGGCCGGGCTCTTCGGCGTGACGTCGGTGACGAGCGTGCCGGCCGGCCGGTCGAGGTTGAGCGAATCGGCGATCTCCTTCGACACGTTCTGCAGGCCGGCGCCGAGCCACGGCCGCCGCACCGCCGTGTGACCGCTCTTGGCGGTGGCGACAACCACCTTCACCATATCGGACGGTATGGCGAAGCCGATGCCGACCGAACTGCCGGTCTGCGACACGATCGCCGAATTGATGCCGATGAGGCGGCCACGCATATCAACCAGCGCGCCGCCGGAATTGCCCGGATTGATCGCCGCATCGGTCTGGATGAAGAAGCCGTAGTGCGAGATGCCCTCCTCCGTCCGCGCCAGCGCCGAGATGATGCCCTGGGTCACCGTCTGGCCGACGCCGAAGGGATCGCCGATGGCGAGCACGAGATCGCCGACCTCGAGCTTGTCGGAATCGTCAAACTCCATATAGGGGAACGGCCCTTTGCCTTTGATCTGCAATACGGCGAGATCGGTCCGCTGATCGCGCAGGACGATCGAGGCCTCGTATTCGCGCCGGTCAGACAGCGCCACCTTCACCTCGGTCATGCCTTCAATGACATGATAATTGGTGACGACAAGACCGCTCGGATCGATCAAGACGCCTGAGCCCAGCGACTGCGCCGTCGGGCCGCCAGGATGGGTTTCCTCCGAGTCGCCGTCACCGAAGAAATGGCGGAAGATCGGGTCATCGAAGAGCGGGTTGCGCGGCTGGACGTCGGTGCGCGAGGCATAGACGTTGACCACAGCCGGCGCGACCTTCTTGACGATCGGTGCGAACGACAGGGTGATCTCGCCGGCCGATGTCGGAACGGACGGCTCCGCCGCCAGAGGCGCCGCAGCAAAAGCCGCAGCAAATGTCAGGGCCAGGATGATCCCAATGCGAGAGGTCTCGTTCATGCGGTCCTCATAATTCCGCGCCGCGCGCGGGCAAACTTCGCGGGCAGCCCTTTCGAAGGCCGACACGCCAGAACTGTGTCGCCGAAGCCCGTGGCATATTTTAGCCCATAACTCAGGGTGCGGTCTCCCCGATCTGCGCGGGCCGGATCAGGGCGATGGACCCGGTCGCGGCAATGAAAAAGGCGGCGCCGATCGCCAGCGCCGCCTCTCTAAATCCGAAATCCAGGCCGGGGCGCCAAAAAACGGCGCCTCAGGGCCCTCACGCCTCTGCGGCGGCCTGCTCCTTCACCGGCCCCGAATCCTTGCCCCTGGCCTCGACATCGCGGTCGACGAATTCGATCACGGCCAGCGCCGCATTGTCGCCCTGGCGGAAGCCGGCCTTCAGCACGCGCGTATAGCCGCCGTTACGGGTCTTGTAGCGTGGGCCGAGCACGTCGAAGAGCTTGCGGACGAGATCGACATCCTTGATCTGCGAGATCGCCTGGCGGCGCGCATGCAGATCGCCGCGCTTGCCGAGCGTGACGAGCTTCTCGACGACCGGGCGCAGATCCTTTGCCTTCGGCAGCGTCGTGACGATCTGCTCATGTTTGATGAGCGCTTGCGACAGATTGGCGAACATCGCCTTGCGATGCTCGTGCGTGCGATTGAAGCGGCGCTTCGCGCGACCGTGATACATGGCCTAGTCTCCTTATGCGGCCGCCGTGCCAAGGTACGGCCGGGTGTTGTTATACGAACAGCCCTCTCCCGAAGGAGAGGGCTCAATTCTCAATAGTGCTCTTCGAACCTTTTGGCGAGTTCGTCGATGTTCTCCGGCGGCCAGCCGGTGACTTCCATGCCGAGGTGCAGGCCCATCTGGGCAAGCACTTCCTTGATCTCGTTCAAGGACTTGCGGCCGAAGTTCGGCGTCCGCAACATCTCCGCCTCGGTCTTCTGGATCAGATCGCCGATGTAGATGATGTTGTCGTTCTTCAGGCAATTGGCCGAACGCACCGAGAGCTCCAGCTCGTCCACCTTCTTGAGCAGCGCCGGGTTGAAGGCGAGCTCGGGAATCGACGGCGTGACTTCCTCGCGGCGCGGCTCCTCGAAATTGACGAAGACGTTGAGCTGATCCTGCAAAATGCGCGCGGCATAGGCGACAGCATCCTCGGGCGAAACCGAGCCATCGGTCTCGATCTGCATGGTCAGCTTGTCATAGTCGAGAATCTGGCCCTCGCGGGTGTTCTCGACGCGATAGCTCACCTTGCGCACTGGCGAATAGAGGCTGTCGACGGGGATCAGGCCGATCGGCGCATCCTCGCTGCGGTTGCGGTCGGCGGTCACATAGCCCTTGCCGGTGTTGACCGTGAATTCCATGCGGATCTCGGCACCCTCGTCGAGCGTGCAGATGACGAGATTGGGGTTCAGCACCTGCACATCGCCGACGGTCGAGATGTCGCCGGCGGTCACCTTGCCCGGGCCGGTCTTCTTCAAGACCATGCGCTTTGGACCCTCGCTCTGCATCTTGATCGCGATGTCCTTGATGTTGAGGACGATGTCGGTCACGTCCTCACGCACGCCGGGAATCGACGAGAATTCATGCAGTACACCGTCGATATGCACCGAGGTGATCGCGGCGCCCTGGAGCGACGACAAAAGAATCCGCCGCAGCGAATTGCCGAGTGTGACGCCGAAGCCGCGCTCCAGCGGCTCGGCAACGATGGTGGCAAGCCGCTTCGGGTCGTCGCCAGGTGCGACCTCGAGCTTGTTCGGCTTGATGAGCTCCTGCCAGTTCTTCTGAATCACGAGAGCATCCTCATTGGGGGCATGAGCAATCTGCGGCAAAAATCAGCGCCGCAGACCCTGCACAGTTGAAACAATCAAACGCGGCGGCGCTTACGCGGGCGGCAGCCGTTATGCGGAATCGGCGTCACGTCACGGATCGAGGTGACGGTGAAGCCAGCAGCCTGCAGGGCACGCAGCGCCGATTCACGGCCCGAACCCGGGCCCGAGACTTCGACCTCAAGCGTGCGCATGCCATGTTCGGCCGCTTTGCGCGCAGCGTCCTCCGCCGCCATCTGTGCGGCGTAGGGGGTGGACTTGCGCGAGCCCTTGAAACCCATCGTCCCCGCCGACGACCAGGAGATCGTGTTACCCTGCGCGTCGCTGATGGTGATCATCGTATTGTTGAACGAGGAATTCACATGCGCCACGCCGGAGACGATATTCTTGCGCTCGCGGCGGCGGACGCGCGTGGTTGCTTCTTTTGCCATTGCTCTGTCCTTCCAGCGCGCCCGTAATGCCAGGCGCTCGGGCTTCTTGTTTAAACGTCAGAATTCAATGCAACCCCGGACAGCGCTATGCCCGCCCGGGGAGGGATCGTGCCTAAGTCGCGATTATTTCTTCTTGCCGGCGATCGGCTTCGCCTTGCCCTTGCGGGTACGGGCGTTGGTATGCGTGCGCTGGCCGCGGACCGGCAACTGGCGGCGATGACGCAGGCCGCGATAGGCGCCAAGGTCGGTCAGCCGCTTGATATTCATCGACACTTCGCGGCGCAGATCGCCTTCGACCTGATAGTCGCGGTCGATCGTCTCGCGGATCTGCAGAACTTCGGCATCGGTCAGATCATGCACGCGCCGCTCCGGCGAAATATGCACCTTCTCGATGATCTCCTGCGCCTTCTTGGGACCGATCCCGTGAATATATTGAAGGGCGATGACGACGCGCTTGTTCGTCGGAATGTTAACGCCGGCAATACGTGCCACAATGTTCTCCATGTCTGCCGC
>JARLIV010000120.1 GCA_031291555.1 Methylovirgula sp.
AAAGCCAAGCCGGGACATTCCTGAAAGGAGCCAGGGCCATCCCATGGACCACCTCAAGCCACGGTTAATCCCCATGAATCGCCGCCGCCGCATTTACGAGGGCAAGGCAAAGGTTCTCTATGAAGGACCCGAACCGGGCACGCTTATTCAACATTTCAAGGACGACGCGACCGCCTTCAACGCCAAGAAGCATGAGGTGATCGACGGCAAGGGCGTGCTCAACAACCGCATTTCCGAATTCGTCTTCCAGAATCTCAACGACATCGGCGTTCCGACCCATTTCATCCGCCGGCTCAACATGCGCGAGCAGTTGATCCGCGAGGTCGAGATCGTGCCGCTCGAGGTCGTCGTGCGCAATGTCGCGGCGGGCTCGCTCTCGACCCGTCTCGGGCTCGAGGAAGGCACGCAACTGCCGCGCTCGATCATCGAGTTCTATTACAAGAACGACGAGCTTAACGATCCGATGGTCTCGGAAGAGCACATCACCGCCTTTGGCTGGGCGACGCCGCAGGAGATCGACGACATCATGGCGCTCGCCATCCGCGTCAACGATTTCCTGACCGGCCTGTTCCTCGGCGTCGGCATCCGCCTCGTCGATTTCAAGATGGAATGCGGACGGCTGTGGGAAGGCGATACGATGCGCATTCTCGTCGCTGACGAAATCTCCCCCGATTCCTGCCGGCTGTGGGACATCAAGTCGAACGACAAGCTCGACAAGGACAGGTTCCGCCGCGACATGGGCGGGCTCGTCGAAGCTTATACGGAAGTGGCGCGCCGGCTCGGCATCCTGCAGGATAATGAGCAGCCGCGCGCGACCGGGCCGAAGCTCGTCCAATCGTAAAGGCCGCGCCTTGCTGAAGAATTGACCCCGCCGCCTCTGCGGCGGGGTTTTGTTTTGCCGGGGCCTGTCGATATAATGCGGTAACACGAGAATTCGGGACGGGGATCGAAACTTGAAAGCCAATATCATCGTCACTTTGAAGAACGGCCTGCTCGATCCGCAAGGCAAGGCGATCGAAGGCGCGCTGAAGTCGCTCGATATTCCCGGCGTCGAAAGCGTCCGCCAGGGGAAGATTTTCGAGGTCGAACTCGCGGAGCAGGACCGCGCCAAGGCGCAGGCTTTGTTGAAGACGGCTTGCGAGAAGCTGCTCGCCAATACGATCGTCGAGAATTATCGCATCGAGCTTGCCTGAGGTTTCATGCGCGCGGCGATCATTCTTTTTCCCGGCTCCAATCGCGAGGGCGACGTGCATCGCGCACTCGCTAGTGTCACCGGCCAGAACCCGGCGATCGTCTGGCACGGCGAGCACGAATTGCCGGCGGGCACCGATCTCGTCGTTCTGCCCGGCGGCTTCTCCTATGGCGATTACCTGCGCTGCGGCGCCATCGCGGCGCGCTCGCCGGTGATGGATGCGGTGCGCGCCCATGCGCGGCGCGGTGGGCGCGTGCTCGGCATCTGCAACGGTTTCCAGATCGCCTGCGAAGCGGGGCTGCTCCCCGGCGTGCTGATGCGCAACAAGAACCTGCGCTTTGCCTGCCACATGCAGCATTTGCGCGTCGAGCGCGCCGACACGGGTTTCACCTCGCACTATCGGAAGTTCCAGGTGATCAAGGTGGCGATCGCGCATGGCGAAGGCAATTACACCGCCGATGCCGAGACGCTGGCGCGGCTCGAGGGCGAGGGCCGCGTTGCCTTCCGCTATTGCGATGCGCAGGGGCGCGTCGGCGGCGGCGCCAATCCCAATGGCTCGGCCAATGATATCGCCGGTATCTATTCCGACAATCTCAAGGTTCTCGGCCTGATGCCGCATCCTGAAAATCTGATTGATCCGCTCGTCGGCGGTACCGACGGGCGGGCGCTGTTCGAAAGCCTTCTGGCAGCTTGAGCAAATTCCGAAAAAGTTGCTAGACTTTTTCGGTCGGAATTTGCTCCAGCTTTATGATTTGATGCGTGTTCGCAATCGGAAGAGTCTTTCAACTTTTCCGGAACACGCTAAGCGCCGATCTTTTCTCGAACCCCGGGTGCCCATGACAACGCATGAGCGCAAAATCGCCGCCGTCCTCGATGCGGCGAAGCTCGATAGGCTCGCCGAGGTCGCTGTCCGGGTCGGGCTCAATCTTCAGCCGGGGCAAGACCTTTTCCTCACCGCGCCGGTCGCGGCTTTGCCGCTGGTGCGGCGGGTCGTCGAACACGCCTATAAGGCAGGCGCCGGTCTCGTGACGCCGATCCTCTCCGATGAAGAGATCACGCTGGCGCGCTTCCGCTTTGGCAGCGATGCGAGTTTCGATCGCGCCCCGGGCTGGCTCTATGAAGGTGTCGCCAAGGCTTTCGCGGCGAACACCGCGCGCCTCGCCGTCGTCGGAGACAATCCGATGCTGCTCTCGAGCGAGGATCCGGCCAAGGTTGCGCGCGCCAACCGCGCCAATTCGATTGCCTACAAGCCGGCGCTAGAAAAGATCGCGGGCTTCGACATCAATTGGAACATTATCGCTTATCCGGGCGCCGCCTGGGCGCATCAGGTCTTTCCGCATGACGAGCCGGATGTCGCCGTGGCGAAGCTGGGCGATGCGATTTTTGCCGCCTCGCGTGTCGATACCGCCGATCCGATCGCGGCCTGGGCCGCGCATAATGCGGCGCTCCGCAGCCGGACCCAATGGCTGAACGGCCATCGCTTCGCCGCTTTGCATTACACCGGGCCGGGCACCGATCTCACCATCGGCCTCGCCGACGAGCATGAATGGGAGGGCGGCGCCTCGACCGCCAAGAACGGCGTCACCTGCAACGCCAATATTCCGACGGAGGAAGTCTTCACGACCCCGCACGCGCATCGCGTTGAGGGCCGCGTCGTCGCCACCAAACCGCTTTCCTATCAGGGCACGCTGATCGATCGCATCGCCGTGCGCTTCGAGGCGGGGCGTATTGTCGAGGCGACGGCGGCGCATGGCCAGGACGTGCTGCGCAAAGTTCTGGAGACGGACGAGGGCGCGCGCCGCCTCGGCGAAGTCGCGCTCGTGCCGCATTCCTCACCGATCTCGGCGAGCGGGCTGCTCTTCTTCAACACTTTGTTCGACGAGAACGCCGCCAGCCACATCGCGCTCGGCCAGTGCTACGCAAAATGCTTCATCAACGGCGACAAGCTGACGCCCGAGGAGATCGAGGCGCGCGGCGGCAACAAGAGCCTGATCCATATCGATTGGATGATCGGTTCGGACAAGATCGACATCGACGGCATCAAGGCAGACGGCACGCGCGTCCCGGTCTTCCGCAAGGGCGAGTGGGCGTAAGCGCACATTGACGCGCTCGCCCACGGGGCTTATTTAGCCCTTATGCCTAGGGGATCCCCGTCAGGGGGCTGAGAGGCTGGCAGCGCTTCGGTGGAAGCGGCCCGGCGACCCTTCGAACCTGATCCAGTTTGTACTGGCGTAGGGATGGTCATGAGCGCGTCTCCGCAAAAAATCCGCATTCTTGGTGCCGGCGTCGTCGGGCTGACGGCGGCCTATGAATTCGCCGCGGCCGGCCAGACGGTTGAGGTCATCGACCGCAAATCCGGGCCCGGGCTCGGCTGTTCCTATTTCGCCGGCGGCATGCTCGCGCCCTGGTGCGAGGGCGAGAGCGCGCCGCCGCTGATCGTCGAATGGGGGCTTGAGGGCCTCGCCTTCTGGAGCGAGACGCTCAAGCTCGCGAAGGTCAACGGCAGCCTGCTCGTCGCGCCGGCGCGGGACCGGGCCGATCTCGTCCGTTTTTCCCGCCGCACTTCCGGCTTCGAATGGCTCGATGCCGATGAGCTTGCGTTGCGCGAGCCGCATCTTGCCGGGCGGTTCGATCGCGCGCTTTTCTATCCGGGCGAGGCGCATCTCGATCCGCGCGCGGCGCTTGAGGCGCTCACCGCGCGGCTGCGGGAATTTGCCAATGTCAGCTTCCGCTTCAACACCTCGGCCGAGGATATGAGCGCGCCAGCCGGTTGGACGATCGATTGCCGCGGTTTTTCCGCGCGGGATAAGTTGCCCGATTTGCGAGGCGTCAAAGGCGAAATGCTGGTCGTCAAGACCGACGAGATTTCCTTCCAGCGGCCGGTGCAATTGCTGCATCCGCGCCATCCCGTCTATGTCGTGCCGCGCGGCGACGGCCGCTTCATGGTCGGCGCGACGGCGGTGGAGAACGAGGAGAGCCCGCGCATCACGGCGCGCTCGATGCTCGAACTTTTGAGCGCCGTCTATGCGCTGGACCCGGCCTTCGGCGAGGCCGAGATCATCGAGACCGGCGCCGATCTGCGCCCGACATTTCCCGACAATCTGCCGCGCATCCGGCGCGAGGGGCGCACGATCTATATCAACGGGCTTTATCGCCACGGCTATCTGCTGGCGC
>JARLIV010000121.1 GCA_031291555.1 Methylovirgula sp.
CGAGCGCCATTGCGGCGGTATCCGCGGCGGCTGGGACAATCTCCTCGCCGTCATCCCCGGCGGCTCTTCGGTGCCTGTCGTTCCGGCGCATGAGATCATCGACGCGCCGATGGATTTCGACACGCTGCGCAATTTGAAATCGGCCCTCGGTACGGCGGCGGTGATTGTGATGGACAAGTCGACTGACATTGTCCGGGCCATTACCCGCATCAGCTATTTCTACAAGCATGAGAGTTGCGGCCAGTGCACGCCTTGCCGCGAAGGCACGGGCTGGATGTGGCGCGTGCTCACCCGAATGAGCGAGGGCCGCGCGCAAAAGCGCGAGATCGATCTTCTGCTCGAAGTGTCGACGGAGATCGAGGGCCACACGATCTGCGCGCTCGGCGATGCGGCGGCCTGGCCGGTGCAGGGGTTGATCCGGCATTTCCGCCACGAGATCGAAAAGCGGATCGACGATTATGCGGCCAATCCGCATTCGGAGCCCGTGGCCGGGCTCAGCGCGGCGGCGGAGTAGGGCGATGACGGAACCGGGCAAGCTCAGCAAGCTGATCGTCGACGGCGTCGAGGTCGAAGTGCCGCCGGAATATACGCTGCTGCAGGCCTGCGAGGCGGCGGGCGCCGAGATTCCGCGCTTCTGCTTCCATGAGCGGCTGTCGATCGCCGGCAATTGCCGCATGTGCCTTGTCGAGGCAAAGGGCGGCCCGCCGAAGCCGGTTGCCTCCTGCGCCATGGCGGTGCGCGATCTGCGCCCCGGCCCGAATGGCGAGCCGCCGGTCGTCTTCACCAATTCGCCGATGGTAAAAAAAGCCCGCCACGGCGTGATGGAATTTCTGCTCATCAACCATCCGCTCGATTGCCCGATCTGCGATCAGGGCGGCGAATGCGATCTGCAAGATCAAGCCGTGGCCTTCGGCTTTTCCGGCTCGCGCTATGCCGAGAACAAGCGGGCGGTCGAGGACAAATATATCGGTCCGCTCGTCAGGACCTCAATGAATCGCTGCATCCATTGCACGCGCTGCGTCCGCTTCACCGCCGAGGTCGCGGGCACGGGCGATATGGGCGCGATCGGCCGCGGCGAGGATATGGAGATCACGACCTATCTCGAAACCGCGATGCATTCCGAGCTTCAGGGCAATGTGGCGGATCTCTGCCCCGTCGGCGCGCTGCTGCCCAAGCCCTATGCGTTCAAGGCGCGTCCTTGGGAACTCGTCAAGACCGAATCCGTCGATGTGATGGATGCTTTGGGTTCGTCGATCCGCGTCGATACGCGCGGCCGCGAGGTGATGCGCATCCTGCCGCGTCTCAATGATGCGGTGAACGAGGAATGGATTTCAGATAAGACGCGGCAGATTGTCGACGGGCTCAAGACCCGGCGGCTCGACCGGCCCTATCTGCGTGAGAACGGTAAGCTGCGTCCTGCGACGTGGCAGGAGGCCTTCGCTGCTATCGCTGCTAGGGTCAAAGCCGCGCCGGCCTCCCGCGTCGGCGCCATCGTCGGCGATCTCGCGGCGGCGGAAGAAATCTTCGCGCTGAAGCTTCTGATGCAGAGCCTCGGCAGCGCTTCGCTCGACAGCCGCCAGGACGGCACCAAGCTCGATCCGAAATTCGGCCGCGCCAGCTATATTTTCAATCCGACGATCGCCGGCATCGACGAGGCCGATGCGATCATGATCATCGGCTCCAATCCGCGCAAGGAATCGCCGGTTCTCAATGCCCGCATCCGCAAGCGCTGGCTCAAGGGCAATCTGCTTGTCGGCGTGATTGGCGAAAAGGCCGATCTCACCTACGACTATAATTATCTCGGCGCCGGGCCGGAGAGCTTGGCGCGTTTCGTCGATCATCCGCCGGCGCAGAAGGAGCGGCCTCTGCTGCTCGTCGGCCAGGGCGCTTTGGCGCGGCCGGATGGGCAGGCGATCTTGGCCCAGGCGGCGAAGGCCGCCGTCTCGCTTGGCTGCATCAAGCCGGGCTGGACAGGCTTCGGCGTGCTGCATACGGCGGCCGCGCGCGTCGGCGCGCTCGATCTCGGCTTTGTGCCGGGCGCGGGCGGGCTCGATGCGCAGAGCATGGCCAAGGCCGGCGCGCTTGATGTTCTGTTCAATCTCGGTGCGGACGAGATCGACGTCGCGCCGGGCGCTTTCGTGATCTACCAGGGCACGCATGGCGATCGCGGCGCGCATCGCGCCGATGTCATCCTGCCGGGCGCGACCTATACCGAGAAGCCGGGCCTCTACGTCAATACGGAAGGCCGTGTGCAGCTCGCAGAGCGGGCGAATTTCCCACCCGGCGATGCGCGTGAGGATTGGGCGATCCTGCGGGCGCTCTCGGCCGTCATCGGCAAGACCTTGCCCTTCGACTCCCTGCACGCGCTGCGGCAGAAGCTTTTTGCCGACTATCCGCTCTTCGCCAAGATCGATGCGATCGCTCCCGGCGATCCGGCGGATATCGCCAAGATCAGCGATGGCGGCGTGGCGGCAAGCGATGCGCCTTTCGCTCCGGCGGTCGAGGATTTCTATCTGACCAATCCCATCGCACGGGCTTCGGCAGTCATGGCTGAATGTTCGGCGCTGGCGCGCGGCGAGCTGAAACAGGCGGCGGAATAGGATCGACGATGGCTGACATTCTGCCGCTTCTGCTGACCCTTCTGAAGAGCGTCGTCCTGCTCGTCGTTCTTTTGATCTTCATCGCCTATATTCTTTACGCGGACCGCAAGGTCTGGGCGGCGGTGCAATTGCGGCGCGGGCCGAATGTCGTCGGTCCCTGGGGCCTGTGGCAGAGCTTCGCCGATATGATCAAGTTCGTGCTCAAGGAGCCGGTGATTCCGGACGGCGCGAACAAGGGCCTGTTTCTGCTCGCGCCCGTCATCACCGGCTTTCTGGCGCTTGCCGCGTGGGCGGTCATCCCGATCGCGAAAGGCTGGAGCGTCGCCAACATCAATGTCGGCATTCTCTACATTTTCGCGATCTCCTCGCTCTCGGTCTATGGCATCATCATGGGCGGCTGGGCGTCGAATTCGAAATATCCTTTCCTGTCCGCGCTGCGCTCGGCGGCGCAGATGGTCTCCTACGAAGTCTCGATCGGCTTTGTGCTGATCACGGTTCTGCTCTGTGTCGGCTCGCTGAACCTCGAGGATATCGTCAAGGCGCAGGATACGCGCTTCGGCCTCCTTGGCTGGTATTGGCTGCCGCTGCTGCCGATGTTCGTGATCTTCTTCGTTTCGGCCCTTGCGGAGACGAATCGGCCGCCTTTCGATCTCGTCGAGGCGGAATCGGAGCTCGTCGCCGGTTTCATGGTCGAATATTCCTCGACGCCCTATATGTTGTTCATGCTCGCCGAATATGTGGCGATCATCACCATGTGCGCGTTGGGCTCGATCCTTTTCCTCGGCGGCTGGCTCTCGCCGATTCCCTTCGCGCCCTTCACCTGGATTCCTGGACCGATCTGGTTCATTCTCAAGGTGAGCGCACTGTTCTTCCTGATTGCGATGGTCAAGGCCTTCGTGCCGCGCTATCGCTACGATCAGCTCATGCGGCTTGGCTGGAAGGTGTTTCTGCCGATCTCGCTATTCATGGTGGTTCTTGTTGCCGCGGTGCTCCAGCTCACGGGCTGGGGTGGCAGCATGGCGCAGTGAGGTGAAGCGATGAAGATCGAAGCAGCCGCCAAATCGCTTTTGTTGAAGGAATTCGTCGGCGCCTTCTTCCTGTCGATGCGCTATTTCTTCAAGCCGAAAGCGACGCTGAACTATCCGCACGAGAAGAATCCGCAATCGCCGCGCTATCGCGGCGAGCATGCGCTGCGTCGCTATCCGAACGGCGAAGAGCGCTGTATCGCCTGCAAGCTTTGCGAGGCGATCTGCCCGGCGCAGGCCATTACGATCGAGGCGGGGCCGCGCCGCAACGACGGCACGCGGCGCACGACGCGCTACGATATCGATATGGTCAAATGCATCTATTGCGGCTTCTGCCAGGAGGCTTGCCCAGTGGATGCGATCGTCGAGGGGCCGAATGCGGAATTCTCGGTCGAGACGCGCGAAGAGCTTTATTTCGACAAGGCGCGGCTATTGGCGAATGGCGACCGCTGGGAACGCGAGATCGCCCGCAATATCGCGCTTGACGCGCCCTATCGGTGACGCGATGCGGGCAATGAGGGGGGACGACATCGTGGCGATCCATAAGCCAAGCGGAGGCCGGGCGGCGCCATGAGCACTGTCACCTTTTTCTTCTATGTTTTCTCCGCGGTCATGATTGCATCCGCTTTCATGGTCATCACGGCGCGCAATCCGGTTCATTCGGTCCTGTTTCTCATTCTCGCTTTCGTCAATGCGGCGGGACTTTTCCTGCTGCTCGGCGCAGAATTTTTAGCGATGATCCTCGTCATCGTCTATGTCGGCGCGGTCGCGGTGCTCTTCCTCTTCGTCGTCATGATGCTCGACGTCGATTTCGCGGAATTGAAGCAGGGCTTTCAGCGCAACCTGCCCTTCGGCGTGACGATCGGCGGCATCGTGCTCGTCGAACTCGCCTTTTGCGTCGCGGCTTGGCGCCTGGGTGCCGGTGCGCTGACGCAGACGCAATCGCCGACGCCGCACGGCCTCACCAACACGGCGGCGCTCGGCCACGTGCTCTATACGCAATATGCTTATCTGTTCGAGGCCTCCGGTCTCGTGCTGCTGACGGCGATGGTTGGCGCCATCGTGCTCACGCTGCACCACAAGACGGGTGTCAAGCGCCAGAACGTCGCCGAGCAGAACGCGCGCACGGCCGCGACAGCCGTCGAGCTGAAGAAACAGCCTTCGCGGGCAGGGGTGTAAGATGCAGATCGCGCTAGGTCATTATCTCGTCGTCGCGGCCATCCTGTTCACGCTCGGCATCGCCGGCATCATCGTGAACCGCAAGAACATCATCGTTATCCTGATGTCGGTCGAGCTGATCCTGCTCTCGGTCAACATCAACCTCGTCGCTTTCTCGGCCTTTCTCGGCGATCTCACCGGCCAAGTCGTCGCGCTCTTCGTGCTAACGGTCGCGGCGGCCGAGGCGGCGATCGGCCTCGCCATCCTCGTCACTTACTATCGCAACCGCGGCACGATCGCGGTTGAAGACATCAACCTGATGAAGGGCTGAGCCGCATGTATCAGGCGATCGTCTTCCTTCCGCTCGCGGGCTTTCTCATCGCCGGCCTTTTCGGCCGGTTCATCGGGCCACGCCCCTCCGAGCTCATCACGACGAGCCTGCTCTTCGTCGCGGCGGCGCTGGCCTGGGTCACATTCGTCGGCTTTCTCTCCGGCCAGAGCCCGAGCTCGATCGATCTTCTCACAAGCTGGTTCAATTCCGGTTCTCTGCATGTCGAATGGGCGCTGCGCGTCGATACGCTGACCGCCGTCATGCTGGTCGTGGTGACGACAGTCTCCGCGCTCGTCCATCTCTATTCGATAGGCTATATGCACGAGGACCCGTCGCGGCCGCGCTTCTTCGCTTATCTGTCGCTCTTCACCTTCGCCATGCTCATGCTGGTGACGGCCGATAATCTGGTGCAGATGTTTTTCGGCTGGGAGGGCGTCGGGCTCGCCTCCTATCTGCTCATCGGCTTCTGGTATCAGAAGCCCTCGGCCAATGCGGCGGCGATCAAGGCCTTCGTCGTCAACCGCGTCGGCGACTTCGGCTTCACGCTCGGCATTTTCCTCGTTTTCGTTCTGACGAATTCGGTCACCTTCGATCCGATCTTCGCCGCAGCGCCGGGCCTCGCGCATAAGACGATCCATGTCTTCGGCGGCGATTTCAATGCGATGACGATCACCTGCCTGCTGCTGTTCATGGGCGCGATGGGCAAGTCGGCACAATTTCTGCTGCACACATGGCTCCCCGACGCGATGGAGGGCCCGACACCCGTCTCGGCGCTGATCCATGCGGCGACTATGGTGACGGCGGGCGTCTTCATGGTCGCGCGGCTCTCGCCGCTCTTCGAGCAATCGCCGGACGCGCTCGCCTTCGTCACCTTCATCGGCGGCACGACCGCCTTTTTCGCGGCGACGGTCGGCCTCGTGCAGAACGACATCAAGCGCGTCATCGCTTATTCGACCTGCTCGCAGCTCGGCTACATGTTCGTCGGCCTGGGCGTCGGCGGCTATTCGCTCGGCATCTTCCATCTCTTCACGCATGCCTTCTTCAAGGCTTTGCTCTTCCTCGGCGCCGGTTCCGTCATCATGGCCATGCACCACGAGCAGGACATGCGGAAGATGGGCGGTCTCGCGCGCAAGATACCAGTGACTTTCGTGATGATGCTCGTCGGCACGCTGGCGCTTACCGGCTTTCCGCTGACCGCCGGGTATTTCTCGAAGGACGCGATCATCGAGGCGTCCTATGCCGGCCACGGCTGGACGGCGACCTATGCCTTCATCCTCGTCACGGTCGCGGCGGGGCTCACATCCTTCTATTCGTGGCGGCTGGTGTTCATGACTTTCTTCGGGCCGGCGCATTGGCAGGCGGCGCACGCGGATCATGCCGACGGCCACGCGCATGATGCCCACGGCGATCACGCCCATGCGCTCGATCCGCATGAATCGCCGCTGGTGGTGCTGATCCCGCTTTACGTTTTGGCCTTCGGCGCGCTCGTCGCGGGCCTCGTCTTCAAGCATTTCTTTATCGGCGCGGATGCCGACGCGTTCTGGAAATCCTCGCTCTTTTATGGTCCCGCGAACCATATCCTCGAAGCGATGGAGCATGTGCCGCCGCTTGTCAGCCTGTTCCCGACGCTGATGATGACCGCCGGCTTTTTCGTCGCGCTTTATTTCTACATTCTCGCGCCGGGCACGGCACAGAAATGGGCGGACGCGCTGCCGGGGCTTTACCGCTTCCTGCTGAACAAGTGGTACTTCGACGAGCTTTATGATCGCATCTTCGTGCGGCCGGCCTTCTGGCTCGGCAATCTGTTCTGGAAGGGCGGCGATGAGAACATCATCGACCGGCTGGGGCCGGATGGCGTCGCCGCGCGTGTCGTCGACGTCACCAAGAGCGTCGTGCGGCTGCAGAGCGGCTACCTCTATCATTACGCCTTCGCCATGCTGATCGGCGTCGCCGCGCTCATTACCTATTATCTCGTCGGGAGCCTGCGCTGATGTTCGGTTTCGGCATTCTCACCGGGCTCGTCTTTCTGCCGTTGGTCGGTGTGGCCTTCATCCTCGCGCTGCGCGGCGACGACGAGGCGACGAAGGCCAATGCGCGCTGGGCGGCGCTGGCGACGACAATCATCACCTTCGTGCTCTCGCTCGTCGTCTATGCGCGGCTCGATCTCAGCTCGTCCGCCTTTCAGCTCGTCGAGGAGAAGCACTGGTTCGGTGGCGGCCTCGTCTACAAGCTCGGCCTCGATGGGCTTGCGGCGCCCTTCGTCGTGCTGACCACCTTCCTCATGCCGTTCTGCATCCTGGCCTCGTGGCAGTCGATCCAGAACCGGGTGAAGGAATATATGGTCGCCTTCCTTGTGCTCGAAACGCTGATGGTCGGCGTGTTCTGCGCACTGGACCTCGTCCTCTTTTATTTGTTCTTTGAGGGCGGCCTCATTCCGATGTTCCTTATCATCGGCATATGGGGCGGCAAGAGGCGCGTCTATGCGGCGTTCAAGTTCTTCCTTTATACGCTGCTCGGCTCGTTGCTGATGCTCGTCGCCATCCTGGCGATGTATACCTATGCCCATACGACGGATATCACCGTTCTGCTGAAGACCGATTTCCCGGCCTCGATGCAGAAATGGCTGTGGCTCGCCTTCTTCGCTTCCTTCGCGGTGAAGATGCCGATGTGGCCGGTCCATACCTGGCTGCCGGATGCGCATGTCGAGGCGCCGACGGCCGGCTCAGTGATCCTGGCCGGCGTGCTCTTGAAGATGGGCGGATACGGCTTCCTGCGTTTCTCGCTGCCGATGTTCCCTGATGCCTCGGCCTATTTCGCGCCGCTCATCTATGCGCTGTCGGTCATCGCGATCATCTACACCTCGCTCGTCGCGCTGGTGCAGACCGATATGAAGAAGCTCATCGCCTATTCGTCGATCGCCCATATGGGCTTCGTCACGATCGGCCTGTTCTCGATGACGCAGCAGGGCATCCAGGGCGCGATCTTCCTGATGATCTCGCACGGCCTCGTCTCCGGCGCGCTCTTCCTCTGCGTCGGCGTGGTCTATGACCGTATGCACACCCGCGAAATCGCGGCCTATGGCGGTCTCGTGGAGCGGATGCCGCTCTATGCGGCCGCCTTCATGATCTTCACCATGGCTAATATCGGGCTGCCGGGCACCTCGGGCTTCGTCGGCGAATTCCTCACCATGCTCGGCGTTTTCCGGGTCAATACATGGGTGGCCGCCTTCGCGGCTCTGGGCACGATCCTTTCGGCGGCCTATGCGCTTTATCTTTATCGCCGCGTCGTCTTCGGCGTGCTCGACAAGCCGAGCCTGCAGAACATCCTCGATCTTTCGCCGCGCGAAATTGCCGTGTTGGCGCCCTTGATCCTGCTCGTGATCTATTACGGCGTGCATCCCGCGCCGATCCTTGACGGCACCGCAAATTCGGTCGCGAGCCTCATTCACAGCGCCAGCGCGCGGTTTGCATCCCTGCATCCTGTGGCGCTGCAACTGGCGGGTTTCTCAGAATGAGCACTCTCGGGTTCCTTTTCGCTCTGTCCCACAGCCTGCCGGAGACGATCCTCGCGCTCGGCGCTCTCATTCTCATATTGGTCGGCGCCTTGCGTGCGCGGGCGGAGCATTTCATCACCGAGCTCGCCATCGGTATCCTCGGCCTTGCGCTGCTGTCACTCTTCAGCGGCAAGTCGAATGCCGTCCTGTTCGGCGGTGCCTTCATCGACGATGGGTTCGGCCGCTTTGCCAAAGGGCTCTGCTATGTCGGCTCGATCGTCACGTTGCTGATCGCGCATAATTTCCTGGTGCGTGAGAAGATCAACAAGTTCGAGTTCCCGGTGCTCGTGCTGCTGTCGACTCTCGGCATGTCGATGCTGATTTCGGCCAATGGCCTCATCGCGCTTTATCTCGGCCTCGAATTGATGTCGCTCGCGCTTTATGTCGTGGCCGCCTTCCATCGCGACGACGCGAAAGCGTCCGAGGCCGGGCTCAAATATTTCGTCCTTGGCGCGCTCTCGTCGGGCATGCTGCTTTATGGCGCTTCGCTGCTTTACGGCTTCGCCGGCACGGTCTCCTTCGCCGGCATCGCCGCGGCAGTGAGCGGCACGCCGTCGCTCGGGGTGATCTTCGGCCTCGTCTTCCTGCTGGCGGGCTTGGCGTTCAAGATTTCGGCCGTGCCGTTCCACATGTGGACGCCGGACGTCTATCAGGGCGCGCCGACGCCGGTGACGGCCTTCTTCGCCTCGGCACCGAAGGTCGCGGCTTTCGCCGTCACGGTGCGCGTCATCATCAGCGTCTTTCCAGGTGTTGCGCTGCAATCGCAGGGGATCATCGTCTTCCTGTCGATCCTCTCGATGGCGCTCGGCTCTTTTGCCGCCATCGGCCAGCAGAACATCAAGCGGCTGATGGCCTATTCGTCGATCGGCCACGTTGGTTTCGCGCTGGTCGGGCTTGCCGCGCATAATCAGACGGGCGTCGCGGGCGTCCTGTTCTATCTCGGCGTTTATGTCGTCATGATTCTCGGCACTTTCGCCGCAATCCTGTCGATGCGTGTCGATGGCAAAGCAGTCGAAAACATCAGCGATCTCGCCGGCCTCGCGCGCACCGACGGCACCATGGCCTTCTATCTGTCGATGCTGATGTTCTCGCTGGCGGGCATCCCGCCGCTCGCGGGCTTTTTCGCCAAATTCTATGTCTTCGACGCCGCGGTGCAGGCCCATCTCTACGGGCTCGCCGTCATCGGCTTCCTTACCAGCGTCGTCGCCGCTTATTATTATCTGCGGGTCGTGAAGATCATCTATTTCGACGAGCCGGCGGCGGCTTTCGACAAGGCGCCGGCGGTTCTGCGCGTCGTCCTCGCGGTGGCAGGGCTCTTCGTCCTGCTGCTCTTTGCCTACCCGTCGCCCTTCGTCGCCGCCACCGCGGCGGCGGCCAAGACGCTGTTCTGATCTTTGGCTGAAGAAAGCCAGGCTCAGGGCTTCGCTCTTGCCGAGACGGCGCTTGCCGCCGGTTTCCGGCTGCACGCCTTCGAGACCATCGGTTCGACCAATGATGCGGCGCTGGACCTCGCGGCGAGCGGCGCGGGCCCAGCGTCTGTCACCCGTAGTTGGCTCGTCGCGCGGGCGCAGACGCAGGGGCGTGGCAGGCATGGCCGCCAATGGCAGTCGCCGCCGGGCAACCTCTACGCAAGCCTGTTGCTGATCGACGAGGTGATGCCGCGCGCCGCGCCGCAGCTCGGCTTCGTCGCCGGCGTGGCTTTGGCGCGAGCCCTGCGGCGGCTCAGCCCGGATGGCGCCGGGATCCGGCTCAAATGGCCGAACGACATCTTGCTCGACGGCGCCAAGCTCGCTGGCATTCTCGCCGAGGGGCGGGCGCTTCCGCAGGAGAGTTACGCGGCTGTCATCGGTTTCGGCGTCAATTGCCAATTCTGTCCGCCTGATTTGCCTTACAGGGCTGCAGCGCTTATCGACACTGGCGCGGTGCGGCACAGGGCGGAAGATGTGTTGTCTTCGCTCTCGGAGGAGATGGCCCATTGGCTCGGCCGCTTCCAGCAGGGCTTTGACGCAATCCGCGCAGAATGGTTAAGGCTTGCGGCGGGGATCGGCGGCGAAATCAGGGTCACGACGACGGCGCGGCAATTCGAAGGAACGTTCGAGTCGATCGACGCCAGCGGGCGCTTGATGCTGCGGGATGCGCAGGGCGTTCATGTGATCGAGGCCGGCGACGTGCTTCTCGGCCATTGAGGCAAGGTGGATTGGATGGACGGGACTGATAGCGAACTGGTCTTCGTGGCGCTCGGGGGCCTCGGCGAAATCGGGATGAATGTCGCGCTCTATGGCCTCGGCCCGCGGCGCAAGCGCAAATGGCTGATGGTCGATTGCGGCCTGGCCTTCGCCGATCCGGCGGCCGGCATCGAGATCATCCTGCCGGACCTCACTTTCGTCGAGAAGATCAAGCGCGACCTCATTGGCCTTATCATCACCCACGCGCACGAAGACCATATCGGCGCGGTCGCGGACCTGTGGCCGCGTTTTCGCTGCCCGGTTTTCGCAACGCCCTTCGCGGCAGCGCTTCTCGCGGCGCGGCTCGAAGGTCTCGCCGATGCGCCGGAGATCAACGTTTCAACGGTGAAACAGGGCGAGCGCCTGAAGCTCGATCCTTTCGATGTCGAATTCATCCCGATGGCGCATTCGATCCCGGAGAGTTGCGCGCTCGCCATCCGCACGCCGCACGGCACGGTTCTTCACACCGGCGATTGGAAGATCGATCCCGAGCCGGGCCTCGGTCGGCCGACGGATGCTGCGCGCTTGACCGAGATCGGCGACGAGGGCGTACTCGCGCTCGTCTGCGATTCCACCAACATTTTGCGCGATGGCGTGAGCCCGTCCGAGGCCGAGGTCGCTTTGGCTTTGCGTGAAGCGATCGGCGACGCGCGCGGGCGCGTCGTCGTCACGACTTTCGCCTCCAATGTCGCACGCATTCGCGCCGTCGCGCTGGCGGCCAAGGCTGCCGGCCGGAAGGTCGTTCTTCTCGGCCGCGCGATGGAGCGCGTCGTCAATGTCGCGCGCGAGAGCGGCTTCCTCGAAGGCATCGATCCGTTTCTCTCGGGGGAGGCTTATTCTTCGCTCGGACGAGACGAAATCGTTCTGCTGGCTACAGGCAGCCAGGGCGAAGGCCGCGCGGCGATGGCGCGCATCGCGGTCGACGATCATCCGATCGCGAAACTTTCGCCGGGCGACACCGCGATCTTCTCCTCGCGCACGATCCCGGGCAACGAGCGCGAGGTCGGGCGCATCATCAACAATCTCATCAAGCAGGGCGTCGAGGTCATCACCGATCGCGCCGGGCTGGTTCACGCCTCGGGCCATCCGCGCCGCGGCGAGGTCGCGCAGCTCTATGGATGGCTGCGGCCGAAGATCGTTGTTCCTGCGCATGGCGAGGAGCTCCATCTCGCCGAACATGCGCTCTTCGCGGCCGAGCGCGGCATCGAAACCGTGGTCAAGGCGCGCAATGGCGATGTCGTTCTGCTCGCGCCGGGTGAGCCCGCGATCGTCGATGAGGCGCCGCATGGGCAGATCGCGCGCGACGGCAGTATTCTTCTGCCGCTGGAGAGCGAGCCCATCAGAGCGCGTCAAAGGCTTGCCTTTGCCGGTGTCGTGACGATCGCCATCGCCATTGATCGCAAGGGTGAAATGGCCGGCGTGCCGGATGTCGTTCTCACCGGCCTGCCGGAGAAGACGGAAGCCGGTGTCAGCCTGGATGAGATCGTCGATGCCGCGGTTTTCCAGACGTTCGAATCCCTGCCGCGGCCAAAACGCCGCGACGCCGATGTCGTCTCCGGCGCTATCGAAAAGGCCGTGCGCGCGGCGGTTGGCGTCGTCTGGGGCAAGAAACCGACCGTGCATGTGCTGGTCATCGAAATTTAGCGCCGCATGGACAATTTCTGAGCAAAACTGTAAAATTCTCCAGCTTTAACGAGCAGTTCGACGCGATGCGTTTCGGAATGAAGCGCGTCGCAGGCGACGAGGTTGCGTCAACATCACCGCATCGCGATTTGGCATCGCGACGGGCCTGAGCGCGAATGATGAATTTTGTCGATCCTACCGCGCGCGATAAACAAACAGCCGAGGCGGAATCCGCCGATCAGCGCATCGAGAAGCTGACGAAGATCAATCGCGCGCTGATGCGCCGCGTCGAACGCGCAATGGGCCAGCCGGAAAACGCCTCGTCGCTATTCCAGGCG